>JAVBSA010000290.1:0-5842 GCA_031556915.1 Victivallis sp. | reverse complement strand
ATTTACCCATTTTTTTGTCAGCTCCATAACCAGATCAGGTTCGCCAGCGCCAGCGTGAGGGGAATCGTCCACATATAGCGGATCATCCACCCCGCGGTCAACCGGGAGAACGCGTTGTCCAATACGACGATAAAAAGAAACACCAGTGTCTCCAGCGCGAAACCGACCAGAAGGTTGGTGTGCCAGAAGCACATGATCAAACCGAAGAACATCGTGATTTCATAGAAGTGGGTGATTTCCAGGATGCCGAGGAAGGGGCCGGAGTATTCCAGCGTGATTCCTTTGACGATCTCCTGGTGCGCGTGGTGCGAACCCGCCACGTCGAACGGCGATTTTTCAAGCTCGATCGCCAGCACGCAGACGAACGCCAGGAACAGCAGCGGCATCGAAAGCAGCAGCGGCTGGGAATTCTCCATCACCCTGGAGGCGAGGAAGCTGCTGTCGCGCAGATTGATCGCCAGGATCAGCACCAGCAGAATCGGCTCGTAAGCCATCAGCTGGAGGATCTTGCGCTGGCTGCCGATCCAGCTGTAGGGCGAACGCACGCTCATGGCCCCCAGGATCAGGCAGATCGAGGAGAAGGCGTGGATCAGGAGGATCATCAGCAAATCCTGCCCCAGGATCAGCATCACCATCGTGAGCACCATGAAGACCAGATGCAGAACCGCGTAGAGAATCTGCGGCCGGTGCAAGGCGATCGGCTCCTTGGCGAAGAGCTTGAGGGTGTCGTAGAAGGGCTGCAGGATCGGCGGTCCGATCCGGCTCTGCATCCGGGCCGTCAGCTTGCGGTCGAGTCCGGAGATGAAGGCGCCGATCAGGGGAGCGAACAAAAGCGCTCCGATGACGAATACGGTTTTGTCGTTCAGGATGTCAAGTACTTTTTGCATGAATCAATAACTCCGGAATTTAACGGGCGATGCAATAGCCGAGAAGGACGATAATCACCAGCCAGGCTACCCAGTTGACGCAGATGGTCACCTGTTTTTCACTGATCGAGCCTCGGAAATAAATGCTCGAGATGCTGGTGTGCTCCACCCGGTCGTAGATGGAGTGGAAGTCGTAGCTGCGCACGTCTTCATCCATATCCACGTCGTTGATCTTCACGTTTTCGCCGCAGAGGAAGGGGAGGCGCACGCTCTCCTTCTTAAACCGCCGCCAGAAGAACACGTAGCAGAGGAACAGCGCTCCCGCGATCGATCCGTAGATGATGAGCGCGGGGTAGAAAAATTCGCCGATCTCGTCGAAGTTCTCCCAGGCGACGGGCACGTTTCTGGCGAACACTTCACGCGTCATCGGCGAGAAGACTTCGAGGAAAATCCACATCGTGCAAACGCCCGTCGCCAACACCAGGAACGCCAGGAAACCGAGGGAGATGCGCACCGACAAGGCCACCTCTTCACGCGGAATATGCTCATGGTAACCGGTATTCTGAAGCCTGCCGATCCATTTGGACCAGAAGAAGACCGTCAGCGCGCTGCCGAGCACCATGAAGACCAGTAGAAAGGGCGAGCGGATGGTCGCCTCGATCGCCAGCCATTTGCTCAACAGCATGCCGAACGGCGGCAGCAGCATCGACATCATGCCGAGCAGCGCCACCCGCGTGGTGAAGGGCATTTTGAAGAGCATGCCGTCCATCACCTCGATATCGCGGCTGCCGATCTTCTGCTCGATATTGCCGACGCAGAGGAAGAGGAGCCCCTTGGAGATGGCGTGGAAGGTGATGATCGCCAATCCCGCCGCGTAAGCCAGCGGCGTGTTGATTCCGGCGCACGCCACCACCAGCCCCAGGTTGGAGATGGTCGAGTAGGCGAGCACCTTTTTAGCGTTGCTCTGGGTACATGCAAGCAGTGCGCCCGCCACGAAGGTGAGTGCCCCTGCGAAGGCGACGAAGGTCATCGCCTGTTCGTTGTAGAACCCGGGAGTAATGCGCATCACGAGATAAACGCCCGCTTTCACCATGGTTGCCGCGTGGAGCATGGCGGAGACCGGGGTCGGCGCCACCATCGCGCCCAGCAGCCAGCTCTGGAAGGGGACGAGCGCCGCTTTGGTGAAGGCCGCGACGCAGAGCATCACCGCCGGGAGCAGCGCAAGCTTGTTGCCGCTCAGGATCTCGGTGAAGCTTTCACCGCCGAGATTCATCTTGACCAGCAGCACGCCGAGAATCAGCAAGGTGCCGCCGAAGCTGTTGATGAGCAGCGCGCGGGTGGCGTTGACGCGCCGCGCTTCGCCGCCGTCCTGGCCGATGAGGGCGTAGGAGCAGAGCGTCGTCGCTTCCCAGAAAAAGGAGAAGAACGAGAGGTTGTCCGAGACCACGATGCCCGCCATGAATCCGAGGAAGGCGAGGAAGAAAAAGTAGAATCTCCCGAGCGATCCGCAGTTTTTCGCCGGTTTATGCAAGTGGTGCATATGCTGCTTCATGTAGCCGATGGCGAAGATCAGGATCGCCGGGCCGACGATGCTGGTCACCAGCAGCAGAATGCGCGAAAGGCTGTCGATCTTGAAGAGGATCAGCTCCGGGTGCTGTACCGGCGGAATGAACCAGATGACGACCGCCATCGCCGCCTGGGCGATTCCCATGAGGATGATCCAGATATTTCTGATCTTGATCGCGATCCCGAGGATGACGAGGATCATCAGGAGTTCCAGGGAGGCACCGATCCACTCCATGTGCGGGCTGACCGCGTAGAGCCAGGTGTTGTCCGGCTCCATGTAAGTCATCGTCGCGACCGCGATGCCGCAGGCGGCCACCGCCAGCGCGCCCGCCACGACGATTGTGTTGCGGATTTTATCCGACTTGGTCAGGAAGGCCAGAAATCCCAGCAATACGGGCAGGCCCATCAACGTAAAAAGCATGTTTGCGATCATTTCGCACTCTCCTTATCCATTTCCAACAGCCGGTCGATCCACTGCTCCATCCCTTTGCCGGTCCGGGCGGAAAGCTCGATGATCCGGGCGTCGGGATTGATGTGCCTGATATTCCTGATGCACTCTTCGCGATTGTAGCCGAGCACTTCGGCCAGATCCGTCTTGGTCAGCAGCACAAGGTTGGCCGCGGCGAAGAGGGCGGGATATTTCAACGGTTTCTCCTCGCCTTCCGGCGTCGACAGCAATGCGACCTTTTCGGCTTCGCCGAGGTCGAACGCGGTCGGGCAGACGAGGTTCCCGATATTTTCAATGAAGAGGACGCGCGTGCCTGCCGGAATGGCGGAGTCGAGCAGTTTCCCGATCTGTTCCGCATTCAGATGGCAGCTTTCGCCGGTCTGGATCTGGGTGACGGGAACGCCGGTTTTACGCATCCGGTCGGCATCCAGTTCCCCGTACTGGTCGCCGACGATGACCGCGCACGGGACGCGTTTCTCCGCCAGCGTCCGGAGCGTTCGCTCCAGCAACGTGGTTTTTCCCGATCCCGGTGAGGAGATCAGGTTGAGGGCGAGGATTTTCCGTTGCCGGAAATACGCCCGGTTCTTCTCCGCCGCGGCATAGTTGGCCGCCAATACCGCTTCGCCCAGCGTCACCGTTTCGGTGACGTCGTGGCGATGCGTGTAGGCTTGCCCGTGCTCATCGTGATGGACATGGTCTCCGCCATGTCCGTCATGATGATGGTGATGCCCGCCGGAGCATCCGCAGTTTTTACACATTTCTTTCCACCTCGATACTTTTGATCAAAAGTTCGCGCCCGCCGTTGCGTACCAGGGATTCCGTTCCGCAGGCGGGACAATTCAATAAAAGTTTCTCCGCCTCGCACGTTCCGCCGCAGGAGCGGCAGAGGAACGAAAGCGGCAATAACTCAATTTCCAATTCACAATGTTCCAGCGCTTTGTTGCCGGAGGCGGCGAGCGCCATCGGCCAGGCGAAGCGCAGCGCTTCCGGATCCACTCCGCCCAGGCGGCCGAGGGTGAGGCTGATCTTGCGGATCTCCCCGCCGTTCTTTGCAACATATTCTTCGAGGCTGGTCAGGACCGCCCCGGCGACGGATAGTTCATGCATTTCTAACAGATCCTCGGCAGTTGGTCCCCTTCGGGACGGATCAGCAGCCGGGCGAACCCGAGTTCGCCGCGCAAGGTCACTTTGCCCGCGTCGGAATTCAACACTCCGATGCAGGAGGCGGTACGGTCGATTTTTTGCCACGCGGCGAGGATTGGCGGCGCGGCTCCCGCCGAAGCGAGTACGAGCACCCGCCCTTCGCAGGCGGAAAAGAGGGGATCGATCCCGGTCATCCCGGCGACGGTTTTGACGCCGGGCGAGAGCGGCAGCGTGCTTTCGTCGAGCTCGAGGCCGCAGGCGGAATCCTCCACAATTTCCCAGGCAACGCCGCCAACCCCGCCCCGGGTGGGGTCGCGCATGAATTTGATCCCTTCGGCGGCGGCTTCCGCCGCGGCCGCGACCATAGGGGCAATGATGGCGCAGTCGCTCTTGAGCGTGCCGCCGAGTCCGTGCCGGGCTGCCAGGATCGCCATGCCGTGTTCGCCGATTGTGCCCGAGACCAGAAGCCGGTCGCCCGGTTGGAACCGGTTGCGGCCGAGATTGAGACCTTCGCGTTTGCGGCCGATGCCGGAGGTATTGAGGTAGATTCCGTCCGCCGCGCCGCGCGGAACGACTTTGGTGTCGCCGGTGACGATTTCGACCCCGGCTTCGGCGGCGGTCGCCTTGACGGAGTCGAGGATGCGGCCGAGCTCTTCGCGCGCAAATCCTTCTTCGAGGATTAAAGATAAACTCAAATATTGCGGAATCCCGCCCGCGACGGAAATATCGTTCACCGTGCCGCAGACGGCGAGTTTGCCGATGTCGCCGCCCGGGAAGAAGCGCGGGGTGACGACGAAGCTGTCGGCGGAGAAAACCAATCCGTTTTGCAAGGTCGCGCCGTCCGGCAGCGAATCGAGCGCCCCGCCGCCGAAGCGGCCGAGGATCTCCCGGCGGATGAGTTCGTTGGCGGCGCGGCCGCCGCCTCCGTGGGCGAGGGTAATCATGCCGTCCTCCCGTAACTGTAAGCCGCCATGCAGGCCCCTTCGGCGCTGACCATACAGCTGCCGACGGGGTGGTCGGGGGTGCAACTTTGGGCGAAGAGCGGGCACGCTTCCGGCGCAAGGCGCCCGCGCAGGATTTCGCCGCAGCGGCAGCCGGTAGAAAGTTCCGACGTGACTTTTGCGAGATCGAACTTCCGGAGCGCGTCGAAGGCGGCAAAGGCGGGGCGGATGGCGAAACACCCGCCGGGGACGATCCCGAGGCCGCGCCATTCACCGGAGGTTTTTTCGAAATAACGGTCGATGAGCGCGAGCGCCGTCTGATTGCCTTCCGGCCTGACCGTTGTGGAATAATGGTTTTTGACTCCGGCTTCCCGATTCGCGATCATTTCAAGCAGCATAAGAAGCGATTCGAGAATATTCGTGCTGTCGAAGCCCGCGATGACGCCGGGAACGGGGAGCGCGGCGAACTCCGCCTCGCCCGTGACCGCCGCGACGTGGCCGGGCAGCAGGAAACCGTTGATTTCCGAATCCGCCGCGAGGCCGCCCAGCACGGGGTAAAGGTGTTTGAAGTCGGCCAGCATGGAAAAGTTGCCGAGATTCTCTTCGACCGCGCTGTCGAGCGCCGCCGCGCATGCCGCGACGGTCGGTTCGAAACCGACGGCGCCGAGCACATGGGGTTGACCCGGATTCCGGCGGGCGCTTTCGAGCGCCTCCTCGGGGGAATAGATGACTTTGACGTTTGCTTCGCCCCGCAGCGTTCCGGTCGAGCCCGGAATCTTGAGGAGGTCGCCGAACACCGAAACCGTCACGCCGCTTTGCGCCAGCCTGATCGCCCGGTCGATGAAGGAGCCCGAGGAGACGCAGACCGGGCAGCCGGG
>JAVBSA010000293.1:0-2788 GCA_031556915.1 Victivallis sp. | reverse complement strand
TGGACGCCGAAGAGGTTTTCCCTTATACCGCCGCTTGTCAGGACGGTTGGAACACGGTGGCGGACCGCTTTTCGGCTCTGCTGACCGAACAGGATTACCGGCCCAGTTACCGGGGAGTCGCCCTCTTTCATCTCGGCGGCGGACTCTTTTTCCTGATGGCCAACCACCAATACGGCAAGTCAGGGCTTTCCGCGGGCGAACTCACCGAGGCCACGCTGGCGGCGCGAAGCGAAATCCACCGGCAGGTCGCCATTCTCCGCAGCCGGGGCGGAATCTGGAAAAACGTGCAGCTGGCCGCCACCGCCGAAAAAATCGGCGTACGCGAAACCCGGCGGCTTCTGGGCAGATACCAGGTTACGCTCGATGATCTCGCCGAAGGGAAACGGCATGAAGACGCCATCGCCCGCGTCACCTTCGGCATCGACATCCACGAACTCGGGGGCGGCGGAACATGCGGGATCGAGAAACCGCCCGTCCGCTCCATTCCCTACGATGTGCCGCTCCGGGCGCTGATCAGCGCCAATGTGGAAAACCTGCTGTTCGCCGGGCGCTGCATCAGCGGCGATTTCTTCGCCCATTCCAGCTACCGGGTGACCGGCACCGCGACCCATTTCGGCCAGGCGGCGGGAACGCTGGCTGCGCTCTCCTGCCGCTTGCAAATTCCGGTGAACGATGTTAACTTCTCCAGTGTCAAAAAGGAACTTCCGTTATGAAACGCTCCGCTTTTACATTGATCGAACTCCTGGTTGTGATTGCGATCATCGCGATTCTCGCTTCGATGCTGCTGCCCGCGCTCAATCAGGCGCGTGAAAAAGCCCGGGGAACTTCCTGTCTCGGCAACCTCAAACAGCTCGGGCTGGCCATCAACCAGTACACGGGAGACAATCGCGATTACTACCCGAACCTCTGGAACGAGGCCGCCGCCAATGTCACCTGGGTGAATCTGGTGATGCCGCACGCGGGGCTTCAGTGGGGGGACCGCGGCGGGTTCAAATTGTTTCTGTGCCCCTCCGACACGGTTCCGCGCGATTATACCAACACCGCTTTCGCGGGGCTTCTGCCGCGCAGTTACGCGATGAATTCAGGTGCGGACACCTCGGGCTCCGATACCAGTCTGCAATTGGGCATCGGCTGGAGCAAGTTGGGGAAATCGCTGAAGCTTTCGCAGGTCCCCAGACCCGCCGAACTCATTGCGC
This sequence comes from Victivallis sp., assembly GCA_031556915.1. GTDB lineage: Bacteria > Verrucomicrobiota > Lentisphaeria > Victivallales > Victivallaceae > Victivallis. The sequence goes on along the minus strand of JAVBSA010000293.1, from coordinate 1,592 downwards.
TGGGCGAGGCCAAGGTTCCGGCCGACCGTCTGCTCTTCTGCGGCAACACCCGGATCATCAATTTGTATGCGACGGCCCCCGCCACCCCGGTCTGGCAGCAGATGGCGGATTATCACAACGGCAAAAACAACTATCTGTTCGCCGACGGCCGGGCGCTTCTGCTGGACTACAAGCAGACGATCGGCATCGGCAGCACCAACTCGCCGCGCGGCTATTGGACGCGCAACCCGGAGGATTGATTGTCATGAAACGATTCCTGGCGCTTCTGTTGTTCGCGGCAATCCTGTCCGCGGGAGCCGAAGAAAAGATGACGCTTGCCGGTTATATGGGCTGGTACGTGCCGACCCAGACCGCGCCGGGCGCGGTGACGCCGTTCGATTTTTCCATCCTGCCGCTGGAGTTGGAGGGCAGGGATAAGCTCACTTATGAGGAACTCTCCATTCAGGTTCACCGCAAAGAGCTGCAGGCGCTTCAGCGCCACGGCTGGAACACCGTCGGAGTTGACGGGCTCTTTTACAACCACGCCTCCCTGGCGAATCCGGCTTTGCCGCACAACATCAACCGGCAGCTTCAGCTGATGGATTTCATGGAACGGGCCTCGAAGGAGATTCCCGGCTGCCGGATCAAGATGATTCCGTTCCTGGAATTCCTCTCCGCCTACCGTCAGCTGGGCCACGCCGAAGCGGCGGCGTTTTTCAACGCAAGCATGGAGCTCATGGTGAGCCGGTTCGGCGCGTCCCCCTTCTGGCGGCGGATCGACGGGCGGCTTGCGGTCTATTTTTACGTGACCGACTCCTTCCCCGCGGAATTCTGGCGCGAAGTGATCTCCGCCAGCAATGACAGGGGGCACAACTTATTCTGGATCATGGAATTCGGCGGTCTCGAAGCGGCGCTGACCGGGGACTTCAACCTCGAAAAGAACCGTCCTTACCTGGAACTGTTCGACGGCGTCTACAACTTCGGTTGCTCTTCGCTCCTGGAAGGCGCCACGTTCCCCGGGAAAATGCGCCGCCTCGGCAAGGGGCTGAAAGCGGAACGCTACCTTGGCGCGACCCTCTGGCCCGGTTACCTGAGCGACCGCCCCTATAACCGCAACTTCATCAGTCCGGACGGCACCCGGTTCCTGCGCGGCGTCTGGGATCTTACCCGGGGCAGTTCGCCGGATTTTCTCCATTGGGTCTGCAACGATTACAAAGAGGCGACCACCCTGCTGCCGAGCTTCAGCACGCTCAGTTCCCGGCTCGAAATCGCGGAACGGTTCCTGGCGGAATATGACGGGCATATCATCGCCGGCGCGGTTCCCGGCGTGCCGCAAAGCGTTCTCTCTTATCGGAAAGCGCTCTATCCGGGCGAAGATCTCAGCATTGAATTCCTGCCGCTGCCCGCCGCCGGAACCATTCAACAGGGGAAAGTCGTCATCCGCCTCACCGACGAACGCGGCAAGGAGCTAGGGCTTTACAACAGCCCCATGCTCGACTTCACCCGGATGAAGGATGTGCGCTGGGAAAATGCCGTCCGAGCCGACCGCAAACGTTCCCGCGTCATCCGGATCGCAGTCGAGATCGAAACGCCGGAAGGCAAACGATTTTCAT
>JAVBSA010000087.1:0-5580 GCA_031556915.1 Victivallis sp. | reverse complement strand
TATAACGGATCAAACCGTTGAAGATCGTCCAGTCCGCCGTGAGGCCGAAGGCCAGCGACGGGGATTCGCTGTAATAATGGTTCACAGGCTCGGTGAAGTAGTTGCCGTTCCAGCCGCGCTGCCGGGTAAGGCTGGTGCCGTAACCCATGGCAAAGCTCGCGTTCACCGTGGGGGAATAGGCGCTCCAGGTCTGATACATCTGGTAGCGGGAGATTTCGAGCTGTTCGCGGTAGGCCTTGAGGTCCGGGCGGTTGGCCAGCGCGGTGTCCAGATAGACGTCGACCGAAAGCAGGTCGGAGAAGTTCGTCTTGAAATCGGACGGGAACCGGATTCCTTCGGGCAGCGTGCCTTCGGGATACCCCATCAGGACGGCCAGCGCGTAGATGGCGGTTTCGTACTGGTAAGCGGCGGCGATGAGATTGCTTTCCGCCGTATTCATATAGATTTCGAAGTTGAGGACGTCGCTCAGGGGAACGGCGCCTGCCTGGTACTTGAGGCGGGTGTCGCGCAGACTGGATTCCTGGAAATCACGGTCTTCCAAGGCGATCCGCTTGTTTTCGATGGCCAGGAGAACGGTATTGTAAGCGTAGGCGACGGCGCGCATCAGGATACGCGCTTCGTCTTCTTCCAGCCGCTTCTGGTAATCGTAGCCGTGGCTGGCGATCATCACGGAGAATTCACGCGACAGGCCGTCGAACACCAGCCAGTTGACCGAAAGCCCGGTGCTGGTACCGATTCCCTCGGTATAGCTGGGGGTGCCGGAGGTGTTGAGCGGCTTCCGGGTCCAGTTGTGATTGTTGGTCAGCGAGAAGCCCGCCGTCACAACCGGCGAATAAGCGCCCCACGACTGGAGGTAACGCATCCGCGCCGCCGAAACCGAGTGGTAGGCCGCGATATAGCTCGGGTTGTTGATGATGGAAATCCGCTGCGCGTCGGAGAGCGTCAGGTCGCTGATGCCGTCGAGCAGCTTGTCGGCGCTGTCCTTCTGGCGCTGCGTGTAAGTCTCTCCCATCGTGGCGGAAGGCGGTTTCGGGTAGTTGTAGCAGCCGGCTGCGGCAAGCAGCATGGCGGCGGCACTGCCGGTTCGAAAAACTGTTCTAAGACTCATTCCTGGACTCCGATATAATTCACAAAATCTTTTGTTGTTGCCCAAAATTAGGTTGTCCGAACTACTATAACGGTGTTTTTCCGTTTTTCAAGTCTGCAATTCAAAAAATAACGCGGTTTATTCGCATTTTACACACCTCAGGAGACGTCAATCGCAGAATTGGCTCCACCGGTAAAAGTGCACCGGCGCGGCAAACCATGGATTCCGCGATTGCTGCCGGTCTTCGATTATTACCCTGCCCTGCCCCGGGTCGGCGGAGATCCATTCGCCGTCGCCGAGAAAGACCATCACGTGAACTCCGTCATCGGTGATGGCGAGGTCGCCGGGCAGCAAGGACGCTTCCGGCGCGGCGCCGACGGTTCCGCCGAGCTGCAGGGGTTGAAGATAATGCCGATATCCCGCCGCCAATGCCCGCGCCGAGGCGTCGAACCACCAGTTTTCCAACGACGACCGGATCAGGCCGAAATTCAGCGTGTTGATGCCGAGCGTTTCCTGTGCGTAGCGGAACGCCGCTCGCGGCAGGCCGGAGCAATCGATTCCGCTCCGATTCTCCCCGCCCCAGACATACCGGGTGTTTTCATAACTTCGCAACTGTTTCAGATAAAGGCGGTTCAATTTGTCCCGCGGGATTTCTTTCAGGGGACAAAACGCGACAGCCCCGAACAATGCGAGCGAAAGCGCCAGCGCCGTCATCCCCAGGTACTTTCGATAAAGCAGCAAATACTTGATCCCGCCTCCCCAGAGCCACAATAAACAGAGAAGAATGAGGCACCGCGTCATACCGTTGTTGATCGGGTAAAGGCAGGCCAGAAGCAAAACGATAAACGGAATGCCGCCTGAAAGAGCCACCCGCCGCAAGCGGGCCCATCCGGAAGGGCAAAGAACCCAATAATCCGGCCCGGAGCTCATGTTCCACCAGATCCGGGGAACTTTCGCCAGATGGAGCGCCAGGTGGAGGTCGTAAAAATCGTCATCTTGATAGAAGGTTCCGTCTTCGTACAGCCAGTTCAATTGAACTTCGGCAAGCTCATTTTTCTGAAACAGCAGCCGGAGGTGGTGATTATCGTGCCGCAGTTCGATTTCCCCGTCCGGGGAAGACCGAATGTAAGCCGCATACCGCCGTTTCGTTTTCGCGGCGGACATGCCGGGCGCAATCTCAAAGATCCCGAATCGGAGTTTTCCCGTGAATTGATTGAAAAATTTCATTTCCCGGTGTATTCCCGATATGCATTCTTCATATCGTCATCCGTAAAATACTCTTTGATCTCCGGACACGGGGCGGTCGCATATTGAACCAGATGCTGATGGACGATCCCGATCTTATCGAACGTACGCGCTTTCCGGTACCACTTATCTTTTACGGCTTCCACCCGATCGGTCAGCGAAATCGTTCCGTCAACCTCCAAATATCCATTGGCGCACAGCAGGGAAAGCGCGTGATTGACCTCGCCGGTCATGAGAATGGCGTGATTGATGCCGTCCGCAACGGCCATCAGGGCGACAAGCGTTACTGTTTTCTCCCCCGAAAGCAGCAATGAGGTCAGTACCCAGGCGTCGCTCCAGGTGAATGACAGCGGACTCCGCCGCCAGAGCAGCGTTTTCCGGTTATCCGTGCAACACATGCATCCCCGGAACGCGTTATGGTCGAATCCCGGCAGGGCAAAGAACCAATCCTGGATCTTGGGGGTGAGAAGCTCGGAAGCGACGGAGATTTCCTGTTCCCCGCAGATACAGAGAAACCACAAATCTTCCACAAACGGCCCCTGGTCGGTGTTGATGCCCCAAACCTCCGTCAGCATCCGCCGGTCGACGCTTTCGAGCGTCTCGCCGGTCTTGTTGTCGGTCCGGCATAACGCGGTGTCGCGCGCCTCCCAATGCCAGCCCAGCTTTTTCACGAGCTTCAGGCGCTCTTCTTCCGCAAGAGCGCTCATCTTTTCGAGCTTCTGCGGGCTGAATTTTTCAGGGCGCGACGCCAAATGCGACACACATGTCAACAGCACGGCAAACCCCACCATGATTCCGGAAATAATCCAATTGACCTTGCCGCAGCACAACCCCACCAGGATCGATATGACGAATGCAATTCCGAGCATGGTCAGAAGCTCGATGATGAATTTTCGGATCGCCTGCTTTCGATCCAGTTTCTCCGCCAATCCCTTTTTCATCATAGTCGACCGGCCAGATGAGCGTTTTCAATCGCCGCATCCGGGTCGGAGACTCCCACGGGGTCGCCCATCGCGTCGATCAGATCGAAATAACGGTCATAGTATGACTGCCTCTCGTCTTCAGGCAAATGCTCTATGAATGCCTGCATCTGGTAGGGCAGCATGATATAAAGCTCGAGCAATAGTTTCACCGCATCCGGCAGCTGTTCGAAAACGGGAGCGAGCTCTTTCAGTTTCGCCATCAATTCCGCAAACTTTTCGTCGTCCCATTGCGAAAACCGCAGCTTCAAGACGAAATCTTCCATATCGGCACGCATAACGAGCCCGGAGAGCTCGCTGACGATTCTGCTCGCCGGGTCGCCGGCCGGCTTACCGAGGCTTTCTCGGGCGTCCATCAACGCAAATCCGAGCAGGTTCCTGCCGCGCCAGCGGGCGGGGTCCGCCGCCGACGGATTCTCTTTGCCGAGACCGATTCCCCAGATGCAATCGCGCGGACTGGCCTCGACGAGCACCTTGCTCCCGGTCGCCAGCAGAAAGTCGAGAAGCGGTTTGTTCTGGGCGAATTTTTGAATATTCCCTTCCACCACGGCCCGGTACCGGTGCGAATCCCATCGGGCGGCGTCGAAGTTACGCACCTTGCGGCCGAGCGCCTTCATATCGCGCGGTGAAGCCGAAGCGAGAATTTCACCTTCGACCTCCCGGTCGCCGAAAAGACGGGCCTTCTCCGCCATCATATATTGCTCGGCGCAATTGTAAGGAATGCCGCCGACGGCAAAGGCGGCGGGGTACCACTGGCTCAGGCAACCCGGCCCGACCGAACCGTCTTCCGGCACCCGATGCCCCCAGAAGAACAAAAACTCCGGCACAGCCCCGGCTTCCATTTTTTCGATGAGTTCCGCCCGATCCATACAGCCTCCCGCGTGATATCTATAAAAGTATCTCATTACCGGCTGTTTTCAAGACTCGTTTCCTGATTTTCAAAGAATCTTGAAAAAAAATTCAAAACACCGCTTGATTAATATTGTTATACATGTTATTATACATCACAAGAACAAATACAATTCAGGAGACACTGGAATGTTTGAAGCGAAATACACCGATGTAGCGGAGCGGCTGCGGTTCGATATCCGGAACGGCCGGTTCGGCGGGCGGAATATCCGGCTGCCCTCGTTCCGGGAGCTGGCGAAGGAATACAACGTCTCGCTGGTCACCATCGCCAAATCGATGAACCATCTTCAGCAGGAAAACGTGGTCGATATCCAGGGCACCCGCGGCGCTTTCATCAAAGAGGAAATTTCCGTTCGTCCCCGTTCCAACGACATTGCGGTAATCCACAACTTCATCGGCGACCGCGCCGGCTTCCACGCCATCGAGGCGCTGGAGAATTACACCAAAGCGCAATCGATGGGCATGCTTGCCTTGAAGGCCAATGAAAGCATGCAGTATCTGCCGAGTTTGTTCACAAACTTGAACGCCGACGGCTTTATTTTCATGCACAGCTCGCTGACTCCCGAAACGGCGGAGGCGCTCTGGAGCGCGAAAATTCCGTTCGTCTCCTTCAACCGGCTCGATCTCGAATACGTCTCCTGGGTGGATTACGACAACGAGAGCGGCATGAAAGCCGCGCTCGACTTTTTGCTCGGGTCCGGCTGCCGCCGGATCGCCAGCGTCGACTTCAAAGTCTCGTTCGGCAACTATCAGCAGGGGATTTTCGACGTTTACCGGAAGACCCTTTCGGCGGCGGGCTGTTTCGATGATAAGCTCTTCATCGCCCGCGACAACAAAGGCGAGCTGCGCCGCGAATACAGCCGGCGTTTCCTGGCCGAAGCCAGTCGCCGGGCGGCGGGATATCTCATGGAGTTGCCGGAATTCCCGGATGCGGTCGTCATCCGAAGCCTCGCCGTCGAAGAGATGATCGACGAATGCGCCCGGCACGGCATCGACCTCCGCAAAAAGGCGCGCCTCGTCGTCGCTATCGAAGACATTCAGGATCATCCGGAAGATATCTCGCTGCTGCTCTCGCCATACTGCGAAAAAGTGAAGCTCGGGTTCGATCTGCTCCACAAATTCATCCGGACCGGAACCCGCGGGCCGGAACAAATTTCCATGCAGCCGATTCAACGTTTCATCTCCCGTTAAAGAAAGGAAAACGGAATCATGAAGAGATTCACCCTGATCGAGCTTCTGGTCGTGATTGCGATTATCGCAATTCTCGCCGCCATGCTGCTGCCCGCGCTCAACAGCGCCCGGGGCAAAGCCCGCACTGTCACCTGCCTCAACAACGAAAACTCCATCGGCAAAGCGCTC
>JAVBSA010000474.1:0-4907 GCA_031556915.1 Victivallis sp. | reverse complement strand
CGGACGGTTTGCTCTCGACCCATCCGCCGATCGCCGACCGGATTGCGCGGCTTCAGGCCCTGGCGAGCCGGTAAACCATCATGACGCGGCGGGAATGGCTGATCCTGGCGGGAATTCTGCTCTTCGCCGCCGTCAATCTGTTCTGGGGAATCTCCAGCGGGATTCCCTCTCAGGAACGGCTCGATACCGAGCTGGGCGGCGTCGAAGTTGTCGAAGCCAATGAGCTTGAAATCTCTGTTTTCCTGCGGGGAAACAAAAGCCTCCACTTGACCGACCCCCATCTGGTTGACCCGGAGCTGAGCCGCCTGTCGCCGTTCTTCGATTTGCTCCGCAGCTACCACTCCGATGAGCAGTTCACGCTGAAAACCCTCGCCGAAATGGTATCGCGGCATACGCTCGAACCGGGGCTTTACGTCTACGGCCAATTCTATCACTACCAGATCGCGGCCGCGCTTGCGGCGGGAGTTACGACCGGTTTCCTGCCGGGCAACCTGAACGTGCGTGACGGAATGAAGTGCCCCGACCTGACCGGCAGGCTCTATCTGTCGGGCCGCATCCTGCTGGCCCTGATGGGCCTCGGCGGAATCGTGCTGCTCTTCTTTGCCGCGCGCATCCTCACCGGCAGCGGCAAAACCGCCCTGATTGCCGCCGCGCTGCTGGCGACACTCCCTTATTACGCGATGACCGCCAAAGTGATCAAAACCGAAATGCCCGGCTGTTTCTGGAGTCTTGCCGTTCTGCTCTTCGCCGCGCTCGCCTACCGGTCGGGCAAATGGAAATATTATCTGCTCGCGGGCGTCATGCTGGGGCTTGCGGTGGGGAGCAAATATACCTGCGTCTTCGGCGCATTCCTCATCGCAGGTTTCTTTCTTGCCCGGAAACGGACGGAACCGGGGGAGTTCAAACGGGAGTTCTTCGCCCTCTGCTGCGCGGGCGCGGTCAGTTTCCTCACCTTCAGCATCGTCTGTTTCGCCTGGATCACCGACCATGCCACCTTTCTGAAGGATATCGTCGGCACCGCCGGACTCGCCTCCGGCAAGAATAAGTTTATCGCTTTCTTCGACTATCTCGGCTGTTTCGCATTCGACGGATTCTTCTTCCACATCGGGCCGCTGCTTATCCTTCTCTTCGGCGCGGCGGTGCTCCTGGCTTTTATCAAACCCAACCGGATCGCACTGCCGCTGCTGCCGGTGATATTCTGCTGTTTCCTGCTGGCGGCTTCCTCGGGCGTGCCGTCCTCCGACCGCTATGCGTTGCCCGCATTGCCGTTGCTGTGCATTCTCGGCGCATTGCTGCTGACGCAAATCAAACCGCCTCCGGTCCGGTACGCGATCCTCGGCGCGGTGCTGGCGACCGGCGTCTGGTATTCCATCGCGATCGATATTGCTTCCGCGAGCAAAAACATCCGGTTGACGGCGACGGAACAAATTCAGCGGATCGCCCCCGCGGGCAGCTCAATCGGCCGCCCCCAATACCCGGTCAGCTATCTCACCGCCATGCTCCCCTTCGGGAAATATCAGGAATACAACGAAGAAGAACACCCCGAAAAAATAGCCGGATGCCGCTTCTTCATCGACAGTTCATACGTCTACCGGATGCCGGGGGAGTTCTACTTTCTGCGACGGCTCGACTGGCTCTTCGGCCGTCCGCAGGAGCTCCCGCTTTCACCCGGTGGTTTTCAAGTGGCGGCCGTCATCGCCGATCCGCCCTTCACCCTCGGCAGACTGATCCCGGGAGCGCGCTATTTTACCATGGACTCGTATTTCGAAGCCCTCTCGCCCGCCATTCTTCTCTACGAGGGGCGCACGCAGATGCCGCGCGAGGCCAGGTAGCGCTTGGTTTCGGGGATTGTGAAACTTCCGAAATGGAAGATGCTGGCGGCAAGCACCGCGTCGGCTTTTCCTTTGCCGAGCACTTCGGCCAGGTGTTCGAGGGCGCCCGCTCCGCCGGAGGCGATCACGGGAACGTTCACGGCTTCGGAGACGCGCCGGGTGAGTTCGCAGTCGTATCCCGCGCAAGTGCCGTCCGCATCCATGCTGGTGAGCAGAATTTCCCCGGCGCCGAGTTCGACGCCCCGCACCGCCCATTCGATCGCGTCGAGTCCGGCGGGATTGCGCCCGCCGTGGGTGAAGACCTCCCAGCGGTCTTCGCCGGGAATCCGTCGTGCGTCGACAGCCAGCACAATGCATTGACTGCCGAACCGTTCCGCGCCTTCGCGGATGAGCTCGGGGCGCTCGATGGCGGCGGTGTTGACCGAGGTTTTGTCGGCTCCGGCAAGCAGCATCCGGCGGATGTCTTCCGCCGTGCGGATTCCGCCGCCGACCGTGAGTGGAATGAATACTTCATCCGCAGTACGGCGCACCACATCCATCATGGTTTCGCGCGCGTCGCTGCTTGCGGTGATATCGAGAAAAACCAGTTCATCGGCACCCGCCGCATCGTATAATCGTGCAACCTCAACCGGATCGCCCGCATCCACAAGATCGACGAAATTCACACCCTTAACCACCCTGCCGCCGGTCACGTCGAGACAGGGAATAATCCGTTTTGCCAGCATCGTAAAAGAAAACTCCAACTGTTAATCCTTTAATATAGCATCATTCCGCCGGAAAAAAACTTGCTTTCTTCGGCACCTCCGGTTAAATTGTATGAAATCATAGTTAAGGAGACAAAGCTCATGGAATTTTACGATTTGGTCGATCAGCGCCGCAGCATCCGTTCCTTCACAGATCAGCCCGTCAGCGATGAATCTTTGAAGCGCATCGCCAAAGCGGTACAGGATGCTCCGACCGCCTGCAACCGGCAGCCGTTCAAGATTCTCGCCATCCGGAATCCGGAGAAGCGCGCGGCGATCCGCGCTGTCTGCAACCAGGATTTTATCGGCCGGTCGCCGGTGATCCTGGTCGCGCTCGGGAACGAGGCCGAGGTGTGGCGCCGTCCGGTCACCGACGAACCGGTTCTCGGCATCGATCTCGGGATCGCCTTCGAGCACGCCGTCCTGGCGGCCGCCAACGAAGGTCTCGGCTGCTGCTGGGTCTGCTGGTATGAGGTGGAAAAGATGAATCGGGTTCTCGGCGTCGAAGCTCCGTGGAGTGTGGTTGCCCTTGCGCCGCTGGGTTATCCCGGGGCGATGCCGCCGAAGAACAAGCGCAAGAACCTGGACGAGATTTTCGAAATCGTCGATTGATTTTCCGATATGAAATCTCCGTCAAGCAAGAGCAGTCGCGGCATTCTCAGGAGTTCACTCGGCGTCTCATTTGCCACCTTTCTCAGCCGGGTGCTGGGGTTGTTCCGGGTGATGCTCGAAGCGCGCGTCCTCGGCGGCGACAGCGCGGCGAGCGCGTGGGCGCTCGCTTTCGCCATCCCCAACACCTTCCGGCGGATGCTGGGCGAAGGGGCGCTTGGCACCGCGTTGATGCCGCTGGTGGCGGAGGCGGAGGCGACCCCGGAGGGCGCGGCGCGGGTCCGCCGGGAACTCGGCGTCATCTTCGCTTATCTGGGGGCGATTCTTGCCGTCATCGTCCTTGCGGTATCGGGGCTCTCTTTCGGCCTGAAAGCGCTTGGGGACGTAAAATACTTCCCTCTGCTGGCTGCCGACCATATTCAGCTGATGCTTTCGATCCTGCCGCTTCTGATGCCTTACGCGTTTTTCATCTGCCTGGTGGGGGCGGTGGGGGCGGTGCTCAACACCCGCAAAATCTTCGTGCTGCCGGCGCTGGGGGCGCTGCTGTTGAATTTCTTCCTGATCGGCGGGCTCTGGGTGGCGTTCGGGCGCGGAATCACAGGCTCGGAGCTCCCGGAGCTCCTGCCGAAACTCTCCTTTCTGGTGCTGGCGTCGGGCGCGGCACAGCTTGCTTTGATGCTGCTGCTGCTCTGGAAAGCGGGGCGTTTTCCCCGATTCACCCGGGAGAGTTTCCGCAACAGTGAAATTCTGCGGAAGCTGTGGAAACTGGTCCTGCCGGGGCTCATCGGCGGGGCCGCGCTCCAGATCAGTTTCCTCATTGACCGGATGCTGGCCATGAGCCTCGGTCCCAAGGCGGTTCCGGCGCTCACTTATGTCGACCGGATCATCGACCTGCCCATCGGGCTTTTCGCCATCGCCCTCGGCTCGGTGCTGACGGCGACCATGTCGCACGCGGCGGCGCGCGGCGACCGCGAAGAAATCGCCGGCGATCTTGCGTTCAGTTTGCGCCACGTCTATTTCTTCTGCATACCGATGGCGGTCGGCGTCGTTTTTTTCTGGGAACCGCTGATGCGAATTCTCTGCCTGGGGGGGAATTACACGCAAGCGGACCTCGAGGCGACGCGGCTGGTGGCGATCTTCTACGGCGCCGGAATCCCGGCCTTCTGTTCGGTTAAAATTCTGCTCGCACCCTTTTATGCGCGGAAGATGATGACGACGACGCTCCGTTATTCGCTGATCGCCATCTGCGCAAACATCGCTATTGCGCTGATGCTGATGTGGCCGCTGCAACAGGGCGGAATCGCGCTGGCGACGGTTTTGGCCTCAATGTTGAACAACTTCCTGCTGATGCGCCACTTGCGTAAAGAAGGGATGGCCCCCGGCGTCCGCCGCGTGGCGGCCACTTTTGCGCGTTCGCTTCTGGCGGCGGGAATCCCCGGGGGGGCGCTCTATTTTCTTTACCCGAGGTTGCTGGAAAGAATGCCGGACATTCCGGCGCTCGCCTTTACGGGTGTGCTCTTTCTGGCGGCCTATCTGGTGCTGAGTCACCTGAGCGGCGGCCGCGAGGCGGCGGAGCTCAAATCGGTGCTGCGTCGCGAGCGGAACGCCTGATCCGGGTCAATTGAAAAAGTAAACGCACGTTTGTCAAACTAAATGCAGCTTCCCCAGAGAAACGTGTGCGTTTAGTTTGACAAAGGCTTAAAGAAATGGCTAAAACTCGTTT
>JAVBSA010000177.1:0-6554 GCA_031556915.1 Victivallis sp. | reverse complement strand
CGGACTCGACGACGTTTATCTCAACCTCTCCACCTCGGCCCCCCTCTGGGTGCGCCAAACCTTCATCGATATGCTCGAAGAAGAAGGAATTTTTTACGGTTACCAGCTCAACGGCGGCGGCGGCTCCAAAATCCCGGGCTTCTTCATCACCAGGGACAAAGAAAATCCCGCCGGCAACTACCGCGGCCTCACCCGGGGCGTTTATGAAAACGGCCGGATCACCGCCGCTTTCCCGAAAGAGCAGAAGCTGCTGGGCGTCCTGATTCCGGTTGCCGGGAAAGCGCGCTTTTTCTCCTTCACCGACCGCGAGGGCAAAGACAACCGCCACGGCATCATCGACCTCGAAACCCAACAGGATTTCGAAAACCTGCGTGAAATCTCCTTCCGCGCCCAACTCGATCTGCCGGAAAAAAGCGAAGTCATCCTGATTCCGCTCCTGGAAGCGAGTATGCACCACGCCAACCTTTGGGATGAGAAGGAGTTCAGCCGGATCAAAGAAACCCTCTCCTGGATCGGCAAGATCAACTGGAACAAGAACCTGCGTTTCTTCGTCGACCCCATCAAGAACGAAACCCACATGGTGAACAGCACGGAAAACCTGCGCCAATACACGCCCTCCATCAACCGCGCCTTCGCGGAATACCTGAAGGAACGCTACAATACTTTGGCGGAGTTGCAGAAAGCATGGGCGATTCCGGTCGGCTCTTTCGAACAGGCGTCGCGGTTGATTCCATGCAATCAGCTCTGGCTCGACCCCGAAAGCGGCGACCTCTTCAGCTGCGATCCTGCGGACAGCTTCGCCTGGATCGATTATCAGGAGATGATCCGCGATACCTACGCCGATCTCGCCGATGAAATCGCCATTTACCTCAAATCCCTCGTCAACGTTCCCATCGTCTTCAAAAGCGTCGGCGTGATCGGCGAAACCATGAGCATCAGCCGGCGCTATCTCGGTTACGACGGCGTCGGGTTTGAAAACTACATCAACCAGGGCACCCCCGGCGAAACCGGCGGCGGCGCCTCCCGCGCCGAAGCCGAAGCCTCCGCGCACACCATGTGGAAAGTCGGCACCGAAATCGGCCACAGCGCCGCCGTCGGCAACGGCGACGTGAAATTCTTCAAAGATGAGGCGGAGCTTGGCAAGTTCGCCGCCGGTCTCGCCGGGCTCGGCGTCCGCGGCTTCTACTTCTTCGGGTTCGACCTGAAACCGGCCAACCTCTGGAAAAACCACAACTATCACGACTTCCCCGAAGGCCTCGCCTGGGCCGCCCGGATCGACCGCGAATACTCCCGGCAGCCCGCCCGGCCGACGCCCGCCAATTACGTTTTTCCCGGCGGATTCACCTGGTGGTGGTGGACCACCCGCTACAAAGCGTTCTACACTTACGAACAGAACGAAATTCCGCAATCGGCGCGGCTCGGCAAGGATTCAAAGGAGTGGTTCAGTTCAACCAATGTTCTGCCGGAACAATTCAACGCGGTGATCATCAACTGCCCCCATCCGCCCTTCTCCCGCCGTTACGCCGCCGACATCACCCGCGCCATCCGCTCGGGCCGGCCGGTCTATTACGTCGGCAGCCGCAACGACATCGGCGCCATCCCGGAGCTCGACGCCTTTTTTACCCCGGAAACCATCCGGTTCGACGACAACTCCAGCGCCCGGGTTCTCAAAGGCGGCCAGGTTCTCGCCGCCGAAAACGGCAAGGCGTGGGCCGTCCGCAGCGGCAACCTCACCATCGTCAGCCGCGTCCCCGACGCCGCGCCCCAAAACAACGCCGACGATTACCTGAAATATCTAACCCAAATCGTTCGGTAATCATTCCGTATTCACGTGGCCGAAACTGTGCCCCGCCCGGTATTCGCCGGGCGTCTGGCCGTAAACAGCGCGGAAGCGGCGGCGGAAGTAAGCGGGGTCGTTGAACCCCGAATCGTAGGCGACCTCTTTGATGTTGCGCTTGCCCGCCCGGAGCAAACGGCAGGCGTAAGCAAGCCGCTGAAGATTGATCTCTTCGGTTACCGTATGCCCCCAGGAACGGCGGCAGATCCGGTTGAGGTAATCGGCGCTGCAATGGAGCGCTTCGGCCAGCAGCGCGGTCGAAAGCGATTCCTCAAAGTGCAGTTTGATATATTCCCGCGCCTGTTCCGGCAGGCCGGGAGAGGCGATATTCTGCGCGCCGGTGGAATTGCCTTCCGCCTCCTGCAGCAGAAGTTCGACCAACAGGTCGGCGGTGCGCCCGGCGCCTTTCTCCCGCAGCTCCGACAGCAGCAGCGAACAATATTCCCCGAACCGGCCGGGCCGGTCGGCATGGCCGCTGCTTGCCATCTCTCCCAGGCGGCGCCGGCCTTCCGCGTCGCGCGGCATGAAGTGGCACCAGTAAAAAACCAACCCGGGCTCGTAAGCGCTCAGCCCGCCGTGCCGGAGGTTCGGCCGCAGCAGCAGCCAGTCCCCGGCGGTCAGGTGGAACGCCTGATCCCCTTCAAACAGGTCGAGCGAGCCGGAATCCACAAAAATCAGCTCGAAACTGTCGATCACCCGCGTGGAATGCCGCCCCTTCCCCCGCGAAACAAACCGCCCGGCATAATGAAACTGCATGGTTCAACCCACAGTCACGGCTGCGATATCGTCGGATCCGGTAAAGATCATGGCAAGGCGGTCGAGGCCGAGGGCGCAGCCGGAGGAAGCCGGGAGGCCGCGGTCGAGGGCTTCGTAAAATTCCAGCGCCCGCGGGTAAGCGTGCATCCCGGCGGCGGCGCGGAAGGCAAGAGCCGTCTCGAACCGTTTCTTCTGTTCCGCCGCGTCGGTCAGCTCGCCGAACGCGTTGGCCAATTCCAGCCCGGCAATATAAAGCTCCCACCGTTCCGCCACAACCGGGTCATCGGCCTTCAGCCTGGAGAGCGCGGCGCGGTTGGCCGGGTAATCGCAGAGAAACGTCAGCTTGTCCTTCCCCAGTTCCGGTTCGATTTTCGTAACCATGAGTTCATCGAAACAGTCGGTGCGGTCGGCCTCTTCCATGGAAACACCGGTGTACCGGGCGAACGCCTCCGCCACGGTGACGAACTCGGATTCCGCAAGGTCGATGGCATGTCCCCGGTATTCGACCCAGGTTCCGCCGAGCGTGTCGGCAGCGGAGGCGGCGATCATCTCCGCCGTAAACCGGGCAAGCTCAAGGTAATCGGTTCCGGCCGAATAGAAC
Source organism: Victivallis sp. (assembly GCA_031556915.1). Taxonomy (GTDB): domain Bacteria; phylum Verrucomicrobiota; class Lentisphaeria; order Victivallales; family Victivallaceae; genus Victivallis. The sequence continues at coordinate 3,360 of JAVBSA010000177.1, read as the reverse complement.
TCCAGCATGGTGAATTCTTCTTTGTGCTTGCGCCCGTGCTCGTTGGCGCGGAAGCAAGGACCGATCTGATAGATCTTCTCCCACCCGTCGGCAAGAAGCACCTTCATGGCAAGTTCCGGGCTGGTACGGAGAAAATCATTCTCCGACCGGACCGATTCAATGAATTCCTCCGGCGCGGGCGCATGGATCTTGACCGGAGTCGTCACTTCAATAAAATCGTACCGGTGAAAAAATTCCCGTAAAGCACGGGTCATCCCGGCACGAATCCGCAGGTTTTTCTGTGTGTTATTCATAATGAGATAATATAACTTTAGAAAGCCTTTTCTGCAAGCTTTCCCCCGAACGATCACCGCCAAACGCACAAAGTGATCATTTGATCATATCTCATCGACAAATTGCTCATTTCTCCCCAGAAACCCAATATAATCCTTGTAAATCACCCGAATAATCGGTATCCTATTATCAAACCCGGGAGATCCGAATGAAACGTCCGAAAATCATTGCACACCGCGGCCTGTCGGCCCTCTACCCCGAAAACACAATGATCGCCTTCCGCAAAGCACTGGAACTGCCGGTGGACGCCATCGAATTCGATGTTCACCCGACCAGAGACGGCGCACTGGTCCTGACCCACGACGATACCCTCGACCGCTGCAGCAACGGCGCCGGGCCGGTTCGCGATTACACACTCGCCGAACTCGCAAAACTCGATTTCGGCTCCTGGAAAGCCCCCGAATTCACCGGAATTGCCATCCCCACGCTCCAGGAAGTACTCGACGAAGCCCTCAAACTCCGGCCCGACCTCTATTTCTGCGTCGAACTCAAAGAGAACGACCGGCTCTGCGCCGAAAAAACCATCGAAGAACTCAAAAAGCGCAACCTCCTCAACCGCTGTTCCATCATCAGTTTCCACGACGAAATGCTCTTCTACGCCAAACAGCTGGATTCCCGCGTGTTCCCCCACGGTTTCGTCCCCCGGTGGCCGGAAAAACTCGAGCCCGGCGACGAACGCCTCAAACTCTTCAAACGCATCGGCGTCCCCCAGAAATCACTCTCTACGGAACTGGTGAACTATTATCACAGTTTCAATATCGAAGTCGACACCTGGGCGCCCGACACCATCGAAGAACTCAAAACAGCACTCGGTACCAACCTCGATACCGTCACCACCAACGCCCCCCAGGCAATTTTACCTTACTTTTGAGGGGTTATATGATTTCGAGCGCGTTGCGGTCGTAGAATACGGGATAGGGGGCGTGGGGTTCCGACTGATACCAGTAGGCGACTGCCGAGAGGTCGTCCCGGAGGGGCAGATAGCGCCTTTTGTCGCGCCAGCCGATGGCCTGGATCGTCACCCGGAAATCCTTGTGAAAATGGATGGGATCCGGGATATGGAACCGGTAGAGTGCGTGACGTCCGCCGACTTTGCCGCAATCTTCGCGGCCGAAGGGGTATCCGAGATAGGGTGCGGTGAAGGTTTTCTGAAAACACCATGCTCCGCCGAAATAATCTTCGGTTCCGGTTCCGCAGATGGTGGGGAATTCGTTATCGCCGTCGATGAACATTTTGACTTCGCCTTCGCCCCACCATCCGTCGTTGTTCTGCTGCCATGTCATGTAGCATCCGGCGAAGTTGCCGTGTCCTTTGACGTTGTCGAGAATGGTGAAATCCTCGCCGTAGGGGAGCGGATTGGTCCGGGTGAACCGGGCGTGGAAATATCCGCCGTCCAGGGGTTCGTCGAGTTCTTCGTAGTTGAAGGAGTAATAGAGCCCGTCGACCGCTTCGTCCGGCAGGAGATTTTCGATGGTGACGCGGGCGTGGCGGGCGAACGGCATCGGGAAATAGCAGTTCATTCCGTTGGTCGGGTTGACGTTGATGGGGATCGCCCGAACTTCGGCGGTGTGTTTGTGAGCGTTGCAGAAGAAATCGCCGAGCGGGGTTTCGACGCTGGGGAATTCCTCGTTGTCCCAGTACATGCGCAATACGAGGTTGCGCAAATGTTTTTCATTTACCGTGATCCAGATGTGGCGGATGCAGCCGGGGCCGTCGACGTCGACCAGGGTTGTGACGCTGGCGGGGGCGAGCGTGATATAGGGGCGCACTTTCCATTTGGTTCCGAGTTCGCGGGCGCACTGTTGATTCTCCCACTGCTGCCCGATTCTGGCGACTTCCGGCTGGGGGGTATCGGTGACTTCCGCCATTCCGCCCTTGCCGGCTTCCCCGTAAACGTTCTCCGCAGAAATCGAACGGGAACGCGCGGCCGAAAGCTTCATCAGAGAATCCATACAAACCTCCATACTTGTCTTTTTTAATGGATGCGCTTATATTATACCACGGAGAATTGCAAAAACACATGGCATTTCGGATGGATCACATGACAGAACGAACGGAATTCCGCTATTTGAAGTTCGAATCTCCTCCGCGCAAGGGTGAAATCGTGGTTTCCGGCGTCGGCGGCGGCGAGGTTATGCCGCCTTGCATCGTCGACCGCCCCGGCGGAACCGGCGACCGGCTGTTGATGCTGTTTTACGATCCGGTGGAGTTTGAGGATCGTTCCTGCCCCGGTTCCACACTGCGGCTCTGGCGGGAGGGCGCGGGTCACTGTTACGGCAACCGTGAGCGCGAATGGCGGCACAGCTGGATTCATTTTCACGGCAGTGGAATTCCAGCTCTTCTCGCCGGGGCGGGGGCGCCGGAGGAATTCATCCTGTCGGGGGCGGAGCTTCCTTTTTTCGAGTCTTACCTGGCGTTGATTTACCGTGAAATTACGGGCAAAGCCGACAGTCGTTTATGGAAGGCGCTTCTGGAGGCGTTCTTTTTTGAAATCGGCCGCCATCTCGAATCTCCGCAAATCATTCCCGAGGAATATCTCGTGATCCGCCGTCATATCGAAAATTTTCCGGAACGCTCTTTGGGGCTCAAGGAGCTCGCGCACATGGCGAACCGCTCAATTCCGGCTTTCACGGTCAATTTCCGCAGATACTTCGGCGTCTCCCCGATCCGGCACCAGCTCAACTGCCGGATGGAACTGGCCAAGCTTCTGTTGCACGACCGCAACCTCAGCATCAAAGAGATCGGGGTGCGCTGCGGCTACGCCGATCCGTTTCAATTTTCGCGGATGTTCCGCCGAAGGTACGGCTGCCCGCCGACGCAATGCCGGTGAAAGCGGGGAGGCGAAGCCGACCGGGTCCAGGGCCTTTCAGCCCTGGCGGGTTTGCAAAGGGCGCGGAGCCCATAAGCGCTAGCCAAAATAAACGCGCCTGGACTTGAGGCTCCGCCTCAAACTCCGCCAAGGAGCGCTTCGCCTCCTTGGAACCTCCGACCGGCAAGGTGCCGGGGCCGACGCCTTTTCGGGCTTCG
>JAVBSA010000679.1:0-5287 GCA_031556915.1 Victivallis sp. | reverse complement strand
CCAGCCGCCCTTGCCGTCGCCGGCGGTTTGATCGGTAAACCCCATATTGACGACGCTCCTGAGATCGAGCGGAATCGAGGCGTAAGGCTTCTCTTCGATGACAAGGTCGAGAGCGGTGGAGGCGATTTCACCGTGATGTCTGGCGAAACGGATCCTGAGGTCGTAGTTGTCGGTGCCGAAACGCCGCCCGTCCTGAACCTGGAACCCGAAATTGCCCCGGATGACGATCTCGCCGCCGGGACCGTTCAGCCGGACTTCACGGCAACCCGGTTGATGGAAGAAGATGGCCTTCTCCCGGTCGAACTCAGCCGGAAGCGTCAGCACTTTGCCGTCGACCAGCAGTTCCGTCCCCTGGTAGACCGCTATGGGGAGCCGGACTGCCAGCGCCGCTTCATAGAGCGTCACGGGAGCGGGGAAAGCGATTTCGCCGCGATAGCGGTAGTTCCCGTTCACTTCCCGGCTCAAATCCGCCCGGAGCACGCCTTCCGGGTGATTGCCGAAACGAATGACGGTTTCGCCCTTCCGTTCGCCTGGGATGAAAGATGAGGTGCCCTGGAGAGTGCCGTTCCATTTCGCGTCGAAGAGCTGAAGCCGGAACGGGAAGGTGTCCACCGTCAGGATTCCTTTGGAATCCAGCTCCGCCGCGCCGGCAAAGCCGCAGGCGGCGGCGCACAAACAAGCCAGTCTGAAAAAGAAATTCATCAGAACACCCTGATCGCATAATTTTCCGTATAACCGTGGCGGATGTCGGAGCTTTCTTTGAGTTCGCCGCCGTTCATCGACCTGGCATGTCCGTCGAAGAAGGCGCAGTTGGCGGTCTCGAGGTGACGGAGATGAAATCTGCGGCCGCCGTCGACGGCGCTTCCCGCCGCGTTGACCGTGTCGAGCTGGTAAGAGGGGGCGAACAATCCGGACGAGGAAATGTAATAAGCAGAATCGGCGAACAGGATCGCCCGGGAGGAACTGACGACTTTTCCGTTCCGGTCGGTAATCATCGGCCGCGAAATCATGTAAGGCGAATCCGTTTCACCGCCGTCGCGGTACTTGGTCAGCATTCCGTAGGAGTAGGGCTGAAGCCTGGTGCTGCTGTACGGCGAGTTGAAAAGATCCGCCCCGGATTTGCCGCTGCTGATTTCAATCTCCCGAATGGTTACCGGGCAGATCCCGATTTTCAGCGGGATGTATCTCAGGCCGTAAAAAGCCCGGAACCACCGGACGTCGTGGCCGTCGGTTCCCAGGTTCGGATAGCCCGGCATCAGGTAATTATGGGTCGCAGTTCCCGGTTGATATCCCATGAACATCCCCTGATAATCATTGGCGTAAATGTGAGCTGAAGAAATCAGCTGTTTGAGGTTATTGAGGCAGTTGCTTTTCTGGGAAGCCTGCCGCGCGCGGTTCAAAGCGGGCAGCAGCATCGACGCCAGAATGGCGATAATCGCGATTACAACGAGGAGTTCAATCAGTGTAAAGGACTTTTTCATGATCCGGTTCCTTTATTTTTACAGGTTCCATTGAGCGTCAAAGATCGGTTTCATTCCTGCTTTCAAATATATTATATCGTAAAAAAAATCGAAAACATTGACTTTTGAGACATAAAGTTGTATTTTACAGACATTATTTGAGGAATGAAATGGCATCGATCAAAAAAGTACCGCTCCACTGGCATTTTTACGGAAAATGCGGCGTCTCCATCTCTTCCATCCAATATACGCAGGAGCACAAGTCGGAGATCATGCACTATCATGATTTCCATGAGTTGGTGTTTGTGCATGGTGGAACGGCGCGGCATGTTTTCGAAGGCGGAAGCCATTCGCTTTTCAAAGGCAGTGTTTTTCTGGTTCTCCCCGGCGTGCCGCACGGGTATGAGGATTGCCGGAATCTCGAATTGACCAATGTGCTTTTCTTCCCGAAACAGTTGTTGTTCCCGCTGCCGGAGGGAACGGAAACGCTGTTCGGCTGTGCCGACCCGCTCGAGCTGGGAGCCGGCGGACTCGAAACAGTCCGGCCGCTGCTCTCGGAGATGGCGCAGGAGCGCCGGGAGAAGAAGGAGGATTTTGAATTCGCGTTGAACGCCTGTTTCATGCGGCTTCTGCTGAAGCTCTCGCGACTTGCCGTTTCGCCGCCGCGCGAAGAGCATGAAACGCGTTCGGAGATCGGCCGGATCGTCGAGTTTTTGAATGGGAACTACGGCAATCCGTCGCTGCGGGTGGCCGACCTCGCCGCCGAGGTCAACCTGACGCTCAAAACGCTGGAGCGGCAGTTTAAGAAGCAAACCGGCCATGCGCCGGCGGCTTATCTGGCCGCGCTGAGGCTCGAGCGTGCGGCCGAGATGCTGCGGAAAAAGACGGATCGCTCGATTACGGAGGTGGCGCTGAGCTGCGGATTCGCCGACGCCACCTATTTTTCGCGGGTATTCCGCAAGTGCTACGCGCGTTCGCCCCGGGAATACCGGAAGATGTGAGGGGAGGCGAAGCCGACCGGGTTCAGGTCAGAAGCAACAGTCTCGCAGTTTGTGTATCGTCTGTCATTCACAAACCCTTTTGTGTATAGCAAAATCAATTTCACGATACACAAACATCTTTGTGAATGACAGACGATACACAAACTTACACGATTGTTTTTCCTTCGGCGATATTCAATAACGCGGGGAAACAAAGAATCGCGGCCCTCCTGCCGCTTCCAGCAGACAACTCTTTCAAAATATCGTTCTTTCGAAGCTGTCGCAACAATGTCATGGCAGTGGCTTTCAGAATTCCGGTTTCTGTAACAAAATCGGAGGTTCTGAAAATCGGACGATTGAAAATAGCATCCAGTACCTGAATTGTATGTTGAGAATGAGTTGTCGCCTGAATTTTCTGTTTCATGCTTTCATATAGTTCACGGATTTCATTCACCTTGCAGATATTAGCTCGCGCCTGGGTGATAATGGCATTCAGGAAAAATGCAATCCAACGGTCCCAATCATTGTCACGTGAAACCGCTGCGAGAGAGTCATAATACTCGTCCCGGTGAGCCTCCAGATATGAACTCAAATAAAACATCGGCTGTGAGAGCCGCTTTTTCTGGTACAAAAAGAGCGGAATCAAGAGACGCCCGATACGGCCGTTGCCATCTTTAAAGGGATGGAGCAACTCAAATTGGGCATGCATAATTGCGGCCTGGAGCAAGGGATCGATATCATCTCCCTCAATATATCGCGTCCAGGCCTCCAGGTAATCCGGCAATCGCAAGGGATTCGGAGGAACAAAGGTCGCTTCCTCAATCGAACACCCCTTATGCCCAATCCAATTCTGATCCGGACGAAACTCCCCGGGCATTTTATCCTGTCCGCGCACACTGTTCAACAATGTTTTATGAATCGCCCGGACAAATGCCAAAGTAATCGGATAAACCGACAGATGCGTCTGAGCCTGTCGCAAAGCCATTCGATAATTCATCACTTCCTGGATATCTCTGGTTTTTTCTTCCGGCTTGGCCATCCCCGCTTCGTATTCATACACTTCGTCGATGGTTGCCTGGGTTCCTTCAATCCGCGATGACAAAACGGCTTCCTCGGCGGTCAGGGGAGAAAGCATAATAGCCGGATTGACAATCCCCTGCAATAATCCATCGTAACGGGCCAATTCCGCATTGGCCTGCCCGACCAGAGAAATCAATCGCCGGTGATCCAGATTTACAATCGGCAGTTCTCCGGGTTCGTATGGCCTCATAGCAATTCCTCAAATACATTGTGTTGGCTTTCTTTGAGAAAAGATATCACCTCAAACCAACCATTTCAAGCAACCGGCGGATATTGAAATGATTTGCCGCCATCCCGGTGCCCTTTCAAGTTTGTGTATCGTCTGCAATACACAAATCCATTTGTGTATAGCAAAACCGTTTTTACGATACTCAAGTTATTTTATGAATGACAAACAATACACAAACCCGGACGGCGTTTCCGTCCCTACTTCCCCCCGCCCAGCACGTCAAGCCTATCCGGCTGAAGAAGCTCCAGCACCGCCATGATAACGTGCAAATTGACGCCAAACCGCTTGCCAATATCGCAATAACTCAAAAAAACGCCGCTCGGCGGGAACTCCCGCAGCAATGCGGCAAGGCGCCGCGCCTGTTCTTTTACCGGTTTTCCCATATTCTAAAATATAATCCCCATTGAAACAGATGCAAATAGTTCCGACACTTCCATTGTAAAACAGGGAAAAACTGCTATATTTCATGATAAATGTATAAAGAAGGAGAACTCTTGCTATGAATATCGATTGGGAAAATCTCGGATTCAAATTCCTGCCCGCCAAAAGCAACATCCGGTTCCACTATAAAGACGGCCGGTGGAGCGAAGGAGTCCTGACCACCTCTTACGAAATTTCCCTCTCCATCGCCGCCAACGCGCTCCATTACGGCCAGGCCCTCTTCGAAGGCGGCAAAGCCTTCCGCTGCAAAGACGGCAAAGTGCGTTTGTTCCGCCCCGAAGAAAACGGCAAACGCCTCAACCTCTCCGCCAGCCACCTCCAGATGCCCGAGTTCCCCGTGGAAAAATATGTCGAAGCCGTCAAAACCGTCGTCCGCGACAACGCCGAATTCGTGCCGCCCTACGGTACCGGCGGCTCGCTCTACATCCGCCCCGTCATGTTCGGAACCTCCGCCCAGATCGGCGTGGGACCGAGCGACGAATACGAACTCATCATCATGGTCGTTCCCGTGGGAGCCTACTACAAAGGCGGAATCAAGCCCGTCGACGCCATGATTTCGCGCGACTACGACCGCGCCGCGCCCCGCGGCACCGGCCGCATCAAAGCCGCCGGGAACTACGCCGCCAGCCTCATTTCGAGCAAACAGGCCAAGGACAATCACTGCTCGGTCGCCCTCTTCCTCGACCCCGCCACCCATACCTTTGTGGATGAATTCGGAACCAGCAACTTCCTCGCCGTCACCAAAGAAGGGCAGTACGTCACCAGCGAATCCGGTTCGATCCTCGCTTCGATCACCAACAATTCGCTGATCACGCTCGCCAAAGATCTCGGCATGAACCCGGTGCGCCGCCCCGTGCGCGCCACCGAGCTGCCCGATTTCGCCGAAGTCGCCGCCTGCGGAACCGCCGTGGTGCTCACCCCCGTCGGCCGCATCTTCGACGACGGCAAGGTGATCGATTATCACCTCACCGAAATCGGCCCCAAGCTCAAGGCCCTTTACGATGAAATAACCGGCATCCAGTACGGCGAACGCCCCGACCGTCACGGCTTCATGGTGGAGATCTGACCAGTGGAAATCTTTCGGACGCCGGCTGAAA
>JAVBSA010000158.1:0-3451 GCA_031556915.1 Victivallis sp. | reverse complement strand
TCTCCTGAAGCGGAACCAGCTCCGAATAGTCGAATGCGAAGTTGGAGCGGTGGAGTAAATAACCGAGCCGCATCCGCGAAAGCATGAACATCCAGCGACCCGCAAGGGCGTCATCCGGATCGATGTAGACGGGGTGATTCTCCATCAGATAACGGAAATTCTTCCCCCACGCATACGCCCCGGAGAATGAACCGTTTCCGTCCCGGACGGGGAGTTCGCAAACGAATCCCTCCGGCGGGAGCACGAGGCCGTAATCGTCTTCGTCCCTCGTGCCGAGCGCGGAGAGCTTCTCCTTGGTCTGTAATTGTTTGCGCGCGATAAGACGCGCGATTTGCCGGTCATATTTCATGGTTCTATTCCGCACACTTCTTCATTTCTTCCATGAGGTTGATCAGGTTGAAGAGCATACGCGGATGATGGAACATCCCCGCCCAGCGCGTTCCCTTCAAAGTCGAGGAGAGGGTACCGTCGCGGCGCAGATACTTGAAAATCTCGCCGTACTCTTTATCCGGGAAATGCGAGTAGAAGTAGGATTCGATCTTCCGGAACCACTCCAGATACTTCCGGTCGCCGGTCAGCGAATAAGCCAGCAATACCGCGTAAATCGATTCGTTCTGCGGCCACCAGAGTTTGAGTTCGTGTTCGTACTGGTCCGGCTCATGCCCGTCGGCTTCATCCACGTTGCGGAAGTAAATGATGCCGCCATACTCCTTGTCCCACCCCCACTCCAGCGCCCAGTCGAGCGCCTGGAGTCCCTGCTTCATGAGTTCGGGGTCGTTCCGGAACTTCGCCTCTTCCAGCGTGAACCAGGCGGTTTCGATGCTGTGGCCGGGATTGATGGTGCGTCCTTCCGGTGTTTCCAGGAAAGAACCGTCGGCATTGACGATTTCCAGCAGCGCCTTTTTTTCGTAGTTCATAAAGGTGCCGTAAACCTCTTTGAAGCTGCCGGCGATCGTCCGGTCGTAAAGCGAAGTGTCTCCGCCGAGCCGGCGCATCAGGATGCTGGTGCAGCTGATAATCATCGGGATGTTGTGCGCCTTAACCTTGCGCGCCGGGTAGAATTTGGGCGGCAGCAGCTCGGGGTTGTAATAATACATCATGATGGTCTTGTAAAGCTTTTCCGCCTTCGTTTTCCACTGTTCATCCCCGGTGGCGAGGAAAAGTTGAATGTATGCCATCACGGTGTAATGTTCGGTCACGACATAACGGCGCTTGCGCACCGGACGGCCGTCCTCGGTCACTTCATAGTAGGTTCGGCCGTCGCGGGCGTCGAAACAGTGCTTTTCGATGAATTCGATACCGTTCAACGCCAGCGCGAGCCATTCCGGACGTTTTTCGATTTCGGTATAGGCGCGGGCGTAGAGCAGCACCTGCCGTCCGAGCTGGCGCACATTCTTGTCGGTATGCAGCACCTTGCCGTCACGCCCGAGGTAGTTATAAAAACCGCCGTGCTTCCGATCCGGCGAATGCTCCTGCCAGAAGGGAATCACATTATTGACCAACTCATCCCGGTAACGGTTGATGTACGACTGAAGTTCCTGTTTCCGCATTGATGACCTTACTGAAATAGAGTTTTTTCACAATTGACACCGCTGTCATTTATAATTATGACAATCTTCTTCCCAAAAGTCAAGAGGCCGAACAAATTATTTCCGGATTTTTCCATGAAGTAAGGAGTCAGTCTTTTCGAAAGGCTTTTTTGAGCTCAACAAAGCTCTTTGCCGGACTTGTCGGACCAATACTCTTCATTTAGAAGACCACGAAATACACGAAACACACGAAAAAAAATCAAAACGAAATTTTTCCCCTCTCCCCTTTCGTGTTTTTCGTGTATTTCGTGGTCAAAAAAATGGCATTACCAGTTAAGTGAAGAGCATTGGACTTGTCGGACTTGTCGGACTCGTCGGACATGTCCGACAAAGAGAAGGGGGCTTTGCGGACGCGACAGCGCAAAGCCGTTGCTTGCCCCCTGGCGAAAAGACTCCTACATGAAAAAATTTACGGCTCCGGAGAGCAATTGCGATTTGCAAAGTTCTTTGAATGTGATATAATACTACTGATAAAAACTTCTCATCAGTCCACCTGGAATCATTTCTTCATTTATGATTACAATCAAAGACGTCGCCCTCAAAGCGGGAGTGCCGGTCAGAATGGCGGCACGGGCGCTCTCCGGAGCGACTCTGGGAAAGCGGCGGGATGCGCGGGAACGGGCGGAACGCATCCGGCAGGCAGCCGTCGAGTTGGGTTACTGTCCTTCTGAAATCGCCGTGGCGCTGACCCGCGGACAGACCAGGACAATTGGACTGCTCCTGCCGAATCTGACCGACATGTTCTATGCGGCGGCTTCCGAAATCGCCATGGACGAGGCGGCGAAATACGGGTACTCCATCGTAATCCGGCTGACCCGTTTCCGGCCGGAACTGGCGGCGGAAAACATTGAGCGTTTCCGTTCCGCCCGGGTGGACGGAATTTTGTACGGCGATGATTGTTACGGTCTACCCGCCGAACAATTGGAATTGCTTCGCCGCCAGCGTTTTCCCTTTCAGACTTTCAACCAGCCGAATTCCTGCGGTTTTTCCTCGGTCGCACCGGACCGTTCTTCCGCAATCCGCGAGGCGGTTGAGATGCTGACGGGGCGGGGACATTCGCAAATTTCCTTTGCCGCTTTCCAGAAAAATCATCTTGCTTTCCAAACTGATGCGGAGCGTTTTCTGGAAGTTTGTTCCGAATACGGTGCGCGGGGGGAACTTTGCTGGCAGGAACACATGAACGAATACCGGACGCTCGCCGCCGAACACCGCGACGCCCTCTTGATTTGCGGCAAATATTCGATGCGGATGTTTCAGGACAGCATCGCCGCCGATCCGGGATACCGCCCCGACCTGATCGGTTTTTATAACGAATGGACCTGGGCTTCGGCTTCCGCGTTCCGTTTACGGGGCGTAATCATGGATCAGGCGGAATTGACGGTTAGAAGCGCGATCCGTCTGATCATAGAACAGATCGGAGACTGTGATATTCACAAATTGGCGATTCCATCCGCTTTCTATCCGGAGAAGAGCTTTACGGATATCCATGTTCTCGACCTGACCAATCAGTATCTCGACTACGGCGAACGCTGAGAAGCATATTGAAGTTTCGTCCGTCAAGGGGGATGTGAGGAAGGATTGGAGTCCGCGTTCCCCCAATTATGGCAGTCAGCAGTTTTCGCGCAGCGAAAAATGCGTCGGCGCCGGCTCGTTTGCCGGTCGGGAAGGTCCAGGAGGGGCGACGCGCCCATAAGCGCTAGCCAAAATAAACGCGCCTGGCTTTGAGGCTCTGCCTCAAACTCCGCCAAGGAGCGCTTCGCCTCCTTGGAACCTCCGACCGGCAAGGTGCCGGGGCCGACGCAAATTCGCTTCGCGAATTTGCTGACTGATCTTTTGGGGGGTAAGAGTGGGCTGGTCATCTT
>JAVBSA010000710.1:0-3302 GCA_031556915.1 Victivallis sp. | reverse complement strand
GAGCCAACATCAAATACATGGCCGGAGAAGAAGACAAACGCCCCATCCGGGCGTCCGAAGCGCTCGCGCTCCTGTTTTCATTGCCCGGCGACGGGGTGACGCCGGCCTATCGGCAGGATTCCATGGCGCAAATGATCGACGGCCTGTTCCGGGCGGAAAGCGCACCGCGCTACGCCAATTGCCTCTATCGCAAATTCGGCACACGCCCCCTTGCGCAAGAACTCGCCGCACTGCTCTTCGATTACGCAATTGAAAACCGCATCCTCCCCGCCGAGCTGGAGGCGCACCGCGAAAGCCCCGACGCCACCTTCGTGCTCGACGCCGGCATCCGGATTTTTTCAGGACTCCAGGAAGCCGCGGAACGGCTCGCCGCGCAGAAAGACTCCGTTCTGCCCGCGGCGCTCCGGTATCTGGCCGAATTGCCGAAATTCAAGACAAAGCAGCGCGAAACACTGGCAAAACTCCTTCTTGACGCCGACCGCTTCCGCAAACAGCGGAGTTTCCGGTACAACGGTAAAGAATTTTTGCCGGCGGAGTTCGACTCCGTCAAAAATCCGGACCGGTTCTGGGGCTTTCACAGCGTGCGCGCCCAGTTTCGCGACCATTTTCGCCGATTTGCCGCCGGGGAGCTCAATCTGCCGCTCCTGGTGCACAGCCTGCCGGGACACGGTAAAACCAGCATGGTGCTCTCCTATGCCCTGGCTGAAGCGGATCTGACCGTCATTCTCGCCGATCCGGTCTCGCTGGATCGCGCCTGGGCCGAACTCATCGCCCCGCTCGCCGCCCGCCCGGACCGGAAATTCGTGCTCTTTTTCGACGATATCGACCCGCGCGAAACCGACTGGTTCAACTTTCGCACCAACGTGGGCGGAGCGTTTTCGCTGCCCCGCAACATCATGCCGGTGCTTTCCAGCAACTACGAGTTCCCGGCGAACATCCTTTCGCGCGGGCGGCACGTGAGCTACCCCGTATTCGACGAACTGCGCTGCTGCGAAATGGTCGAGGATTTTCTCGGCTCTTTCGGCGTCAAGCACTATCAGCGCAACCTGATTTCCCAGATCGCCGCGGTTTATACCGAGGAGTTCGGGCAGAAGAAATTCACCGAACTCTCCCCGCGCACCCTGGTGCGCTACCTCGACATCTACAAAGATCCGAACAAACGGAAAACCATCGTCGGCCTGGCTTCCGGCCCGATGGTGACCCGGCCCGACGCCCAGCTCTTCTACGATTTCAACATCGAGCTGATGCGTTCGCTTTACGGCGAAGAATATATCAAACGGCTGCTGAAACAACGGCTTGATGATTTAGGAAAATAATTCCATTCAAAAACAAATGAGGATAAAATGAGCAACTGGATCGAACGCAATCGCAAGTACACTTTAATCGACCCCGAGAGCCAATTCACCATCGCTTTCGCGGGGATGAAATTCGAGGATTCCGACCTCGAAACGATGCGCGGCAAATTCGAACGCGCCGCCCGCGAAATGGCGCGCATCGAAGCCGGCGAAATCAAGAATCCGGATGAAGGCCGCAAAGTGACCCACTTCACCGACCGCATGAGCTACCCCAAGAGCGCGCTCTACGCCGAAGTGGAAGCCTTCGCCCAGAAGGTGCGCAAAGGCGAAATCAAAAGCGAAACCGGCAAAAAGTTCACCGCGCTCGCGGTCAACGGAATCGGCGGTTCCGCCCTCGGTCCGCAGCTCATGCAGATGGCGCTCAACGGCCCCTATTGGAACGAAAAAAGCGATGCGGCGCGCGACGGTTACCTCAAGCTTTATTTCCTCGACAACACCGACTCGGCGGAATTCGCCGACCTTCTCGGCGTGATGGAACCGGCTGAAACGCTGCATCTCGTGATCAGCAAATCCGGCGGCACCCAGGAAACCAAGAACAACATGATCGCGATGGAGAGCTTCTACAAAGAAAAAGGCCTCTCCTTCGCCCGCCACGCCGCCGCAATCACCATGGCGGGCAGCGAACTCGACAAACATGCCCGCAGCAGCAATTTCATCGCGGTCTTCGAAATGGCCGAGTCGATCGGCGGACGCACCAGTGAAACCAGCGTCGTGGGCCACTTGCCCGCCGCGCTGACCGGAGTCGATTTCGGCCGTTTCATCGAAGGCGCCTGCGCGATGGACGTCTGGACCCGCGAAGCGGATCCCCGCAAGAACCCGGCGATGATGCTGAGCGCCATGTGGTACATCGCCGGCAACGGCAAGGGTGACCGCAACATGGTGATCGTGCCCTATTCCGACCGGTTGATCCTGCTGTCGCGCTACATGCAACAGCTGGTGATGGAGAGCATCGGCAAGGAGCTCGACCTGGCCGGCGCGCAGGTTTTCCAGGGGCTCAACGTCTTCGGCAACAAGGGCGGCACCGACGCTCACGCCTTCATCCAGCAGCTCAACGACGGGCGCGACGATTTCTTCGCCACCTTCATCGAAGTGCTCAAGGATTCGATGCGCCTCCCGATCACCGGCAACACTGATATGGGAACCTATCTCCACGGTTTCCAGGAAGGGCTTGCCGCCGCATTGCGGAGCAAGGGCCGCCAGGTGATCGGCATTCAGCTGCCCGAGATTACCGCCTTCCAGCTGGGGCAGCTGATCGCCCTCTACGAACGCGCGGTCGCGATCTACGCCGAATATGTCAATATCAACGCCTTCCACCAGCCCGGCGTGCAGAGCTACAAGCTGGCCGCCAAAGGAATCCTCGGCCTTCGCGAGGCCGTGATGGCCAAGCTCGGCGAGCTCGGCAAAGTCACCGGCACTGCCGTTGAAATCGCCGAAAAGGCCGGCCGCCCCGATGACGCGGTGGAAATCGGCGGTCTTCTCGACAAGGCCGCGGCCAACTGCCCGATGGTTTCGCGCGAGTTCTGCCCGAAATCCAACCAGTGGTATTACACGGTTCAATAAACCGGATAACGAAAGGAGGGTTCCATGCTATTTGCTTCAGCCAATCTCTACCCCCTGATTCTTCTGGGGGGCGCTGCATTGATTTTGCTTGCGGCGCTGATCGCCGGATTCCTGACGGGCAAACAGCCTGAAAAAACGGCGGAGGGTGAAACTCCGGCCGAACCCTCCGAAGCGCCGGAAGAGGCCAAAGTGGAAATGGCGGCCGAGGCCGAAGAGGAGGAGCTCGAGGAGCCGGTTGAAATGCCGCTCACCGGAGAATCCTCCGCCGTCGAAGTCCGTGATTTCCCCTTCAGCGTGCTCAAGAACCTCGCGGTTGCCGGCCGTTGGCGGATCAATCTGCAATGCCGTTCCGAGCGCAACGAGTGCCGGATCGGAGCGCCTTCGGAG
>JAVBSA010000281.1:0-3996 GCA_031556915.1 Victivallis sp. | reverse complement strand
GCGCAGGAATCGTGGAAGGAGGAGGTCATCGTCACCACCCGCCCGGCGACGGATGCGGAGAAGAAGCAGTTTGAAATCAACAAAGAGGAGTCTTTGCGTTTGCTCAAAGTCATTTACACCACGCAGAACAGCCCGGCCGTCCAGGATCTGATGAAGCTGCGTATGACGGTCGCAAAGCTTTCGCCCCCGCCGGACATTGCCCAACGGACTCGGGAGTTGCTGGAAATCGCCGATGCCTTCCGGTTGTACGGGCGCTCCGCGCCGGCTGCCCGGGTCCTGATTTCGGCGCCGAAGGACTGCATGGCGTTGCCGCGCTGCTCCGAGTGCGTCGGCGGCAAAGTCTTGAGAAGGGGCTCCGGCAAGAGCGTCGCGGAATACGTCAGTTGCTTCAAGTCCAATTGTGAAGCAGGTGTGTTGAAAAAAGAGAAAGGCCCGAAGGATTCCGGGGAATATGAACTGGTTTTCGACCGGGCCCTGGCAAAAGAAGGGTTTCAGATGCGGCTGGAACGGATATCCGCCTGGCTCACGCTGTCGGAAGTGCCGGAATCCATCACGGAGACTAGAAAAGTTTCTGTCGTTTCCCCGGAGAAAAATGAGTGAGTCGCAGTGTTGACTTCTTTATAAGCCGATGATATATTCCTGAATTCATTCTACGGGTTCAGGAATATGAATGCTCTGAAACACATCAAAAGAATCGTTCTGTGTGCTGCCGGATTTTCGGCGTGGGCGTATTGCACCGTGCTTCTCGCGTTCACCTATATGGTGCTTTCGATCGTCGTCAACGGCGGGCATCCGTGGCCGTATGAGCCGTATTTGATCTTCGGTGCGATTCCGGCGGGCATCGGCGGTGTGACCGGCGTCGGTGCTTATCTGATTTTTCGTAAAATCATCGACTTCAAACAGCTTCTGCGCCAGTGGGAATTCTACGCCGGAGCCGGGATCGTCCTGATCTGCGGCGTTATTTCATTCATCGCCGTTCTCAATTACCCTCATTAGAGGGTATTACCCTTATTCGCGCAAACGGTGGGAAGGAATTTCTCCTGCTTGAATTCATTGCAGGAGTGTCCCCAGTTCCGCTACCGTTTCAACGATGTATTCCGCTCCGGCCTCTTCGAGTTCGGCGCGGCTTCCGTAGCCGTAGAGGACGCCGCAGCCGGCCATGCCGGTCTGGTGGGCTCCTTCGATGTCGAAGCTGCGGTCGCCGATCATCAGGCATTGCGCCGGGGCTGAAATCGCCACGTGTTCGAGCGCATAGCGGATGACCTGTTCCTTGTGGAGCCGAGTGCCGTCGAGCGTTGCGCCGGCGGCGAAGGTGAAGTACTCCGCCAGCTGAAAGCGTTCGAGAATGCGGCGCACGAAAACCTCCGGCTTCGACGAACAGACCAGGAGCGTTTTTTCCTGTGCTTTCAACGTTTCCAGCAATTCCCGGATTCCGTCGTAGGGAGTGTTCTCAAATAATCCCTGTTCGGCGAAGTATTCCCGGTAGAAGGCGACCGCGCGGTGCGCGTCTTCATCGGTAAAGTTGAAATACGTGCGGAAAGACTCGTACAGGGGCGGACCGATGAAAGGGTGGAGCGTGGAGCGGTCCGCAACCGCGATCCCGAATTTGCCGAGCGCGTACAGGATCGAATTGGTGATTCCAAGGGCCGGATCGGTCAAGGTGCCGTCGAGATCGAAGAGAAGATATTGAAATTTTGTATTCATTTGATAATATATTTTCTCTTTCTGTGAATTCCAGTATCGGTTATGCTATTTACGCTGGCGCGTATGCAGACCCCCCAACCGAAGCAGAAGGTCTGATCGGACACGTCCGACACGTCCGACACGTCCGACACGTCCGACACGTCCAATACTCTTTATTTAAAAGAACCACGAAAATAAAAAAAACTCCGGAGCTTTTGGACTCCGGAGTTTTTGAATCATGCACTCTGCGATCAGAGCTCTTCGCCCACTTCCCAGCGGACGAAACGCTTGACCTTGAGGTTCGGCCGGAACTTGGCGAGCGTGGTTTTGTCGTCACGCACCCAGGGCTGATCCATCAGGCAGACTTCGCTGTAGAACTTGCGGATCTTGCCTTCGAGGATTTTGTCCAGCATCGCGGCCGGTTTGTCCTTGAGCTTCGGATCGGCAGCTGCGGCGATCTCTTTTTCCTTGGCGATCACTTCCGCCGGCACATCCTTATCGGAGATGTAGCGGGGGCGGAACGCGGCGACATGCAAGCAGATGTCATTCAGAACCGCCGGATCGTTTTCGCCTTCGACTTCAACCAGAACGGAGACGCGGCCGCCGTCGTGGTGATAGCTCATGTAGGCCTCGCCGCCTTCCCACTTGGCGCCGCGGCGGAGCTGCATGTTTTCGCCGATGACGCCGATGGCGTCGGTGAGGCGGGTCTTTTCCGCTTCCTGGACTTCAGCTGAAATATCGCCGTTGCCGGGCATGGCGAGCATGCTCTTGGCGATCCCGTTGACCATATCCAGGAAACGGTCGGTCTTGGCGGCGAAGTCGGTCTCGCAGAGAACTTCGACGATGGACGCCTTGCCGTTTTCAACGCAAGTCAGGACTTTGCCCTGGTTGGTGCTGCGGCCGGATTTCTTCTCCGCCTTGGCAGCGCCGGATTTGCGCAGGTTTTCAATCGCCAGCTCCATGTCGCCATTGGCTTCGGAGAGCGCCTTTTTGCAGTCCATCATACCGGCTCCGGTCTTTTCACGGAGTTCCTGGACCATTTTCGCAGTAATCATAATCGTATCTCCTTATCAGGTCAGTCAGTCGAACAGTTGCTTATTCGGCCTTGGTCTCTTCGCTCTTCTTGGCGGGAGCGCGACGGGGGGCCTTGGGCTTTTCGAGCTTCTCGGCTTTTTCGGTCTTTTCGCTGTCGTCGGCCTTTTCCTGAGCCAGCTTCTTGGCGGCTTCGGCGGCATCGCGTTCTTCGGAGACCTTGCGGCAATGAATTTCCTTGGCGACCTTGATCGCTTCGGTGAAGAGGCCGGTGATCACCTGAACCGACTTGACCGCGTCGTCGTTGGCGGCGACCGGGTAATCGACCAGGGTCGGGTCGCCGTTGGTGTCGACGATCGCCACGATCGGACTGTTGAGCTTGTTCGCTTCGCGGACGGCGTTGAGTTCATTGCAGACGTCGATCACCACCAGCGCGGCGGGCATCTTCTTCATTTCGGCGATGCCGGAGAGGTCGCGGCGAAGCTTTTCCGCGTTGCGGGTCATCATGGAGATCTCTTTTTTCTTCATCCCCTTGGTGGCGTCGGTCGCGAGCATCTTGTCGATTTCCTGCATCTTGGTGATGCTCTTGCGGATGGTGACGTTGTTGGTCAGCGTGCCGCCCAGCCAGCGTTCGGAGACGTGGTACATGCCGGTCTCGTTGGCCAGGTCTTTCACCAGGTCGCGGATCTGGCGTTTGGTTCCGACGAAGAGGATGTCCCCGCCGTTCGCGACGATGCGCTGCAGAAAGTTGCAGGCGGCCGCGATCTGGTACATGGTCTTGGTGAGGTCGATGATCGAGATCCCGTTCTTCGCACCATAGACGTATTGCTTCATCTTGGGGTTCCAGCGACGGGTCTGGTGTCCGAAATGACAACCGGCTTCCAACAGATCGTTGATCGAAATTTTCGCCATGTTACGGCTTCCTTCTTTCTGCGGCGCTTATCAAGCAAGACGCCTTGGGTTTGTTTGTTATACCGTCACAATGACGGCAATTCTATTAAACTAGCACGAAAACGGTTATTTTGCAAGTTGTTTTTCCCAGAAATCGAGCTGTTTTTTCACCTGGATGTTCCCGGTCGCCCCGGTGACGTTGCGTTTGGCGACGCTGCGGCGGGGATCGAACAGGGCGGTGAATTCGGCGGTCGCCTCCGGAATCGTCACGCGCATCTCTTCAAGCGTATATTCGTCGAGCGCTTTGCCGTGCTCTTTGGCGTACTTGACGAACGACCCCACCCGGTGGTGCGCGGTGCGGAAGGGCACGCCGAGTTCGACCAGCTTTTC
>JAVBSA010000412.1:0-5325 GCA_031556915.1 Victivallis sp. | reverse complement strand
CCATTGTCCGGGCCGGAACAATGTAGCCTTCATTGTCGTCAATATAAAAAGACAGTTGGTTGCCCTGCTGCTTGAGGTTATTGACGCACCCGCTGTTTTTGGCTTTCTCCCGCGCCTTGTTGAGGGCCGGGAGCAGCATGGAGGCGAGGATTGCGATGATGGCGATGACGACCAGGAGCTCGATCAAAGTAAACGTTTTTTTCATGGCGGCGCCCTTTCTTATTTGAGGAGTGTGAATGTCCATTTGAGATTCCCCTCCCAGCTTTTGCCGGGGGCGAGTTCGAGCCCTTTGCTGCTCTCCATCTCGAAGTTGCAGCTGCCGATGCCGAACCAGAGGCGCGGCTTGCGGAATTGTTCGAGGGAGAAATCCTGCCGGATTTCATATCGTTTGCTCGGGCTCGTGAGCTTCCAGTAGCCGGCGGTGAATTCCGGGGTGGTGCGGTCGCCGAGACCCGTCCAGTATGGAATTTGCATCTCTTTGCCCCCCACGGGGAGCGTGAGAAGATCCGAGTGGCTCACAGCTTCGCCACCCACCGTGTATTCCGGGTGCATGTACCAGGAGCAGGCGACATTTTCCTGCGAGAGGTTGTCGATCCTGACCTTGAGGGCGAGCACGCCTTTGCCGCCGAGCGTCAGGGTTTTGACCGCTTTGAGCTTGCCCGCGTTTTCCGCCGTGAGTTCGATGCCGTCGGCGAGCGTTTTGACTTTGTAGACCGCGTTGCGGTCGATTCCGAATCCGCGCGGCGCTTTGACCTGATCCCAGATGCAGAAGTAGAAGGCGATGTTGCCCAGCCCGCCAAGGCGGTCGTAGGGAACGGTGATCTGGTTTGCCCCTGTGCGGCGGTCGAGAATCTCGAGGATGCGGCCGCCGCGCATCGGGTCGACGGTCACTTCGAGCGCGTCGTCGGCGAGGATAGAAACATTGTTCTTATAGCCGTACATTTTTGCCTGGGAGACGCCGGGTTTGTCGGCGAGGCGGCGGACAAAGAGCGTTTCGCGCGCCGTTCGGCTCTCGTATTTGCCCTCATAATTGATCGCGAGCTCATAGCAGTCGAGGATCAGCCCCCCGGCGGCCGGAATCGGAACGGAGACTTCCTGTTTTGCCCCGGC
Source organism: Victivallis sp. (assembly GCA_031556915.1). Classification (GTDB taxonomy): domain Bacteria; phylum Verrucomicrobiota; class Lentisphaeria; order Victivallales; family Victivallaceae; genus Victivallis. The sequence continues at coordinate 4,215 of JAVBSA010000412.1, read as the reverse complement.
GGCGAGCTTGACCGTGCGGCTCTCTTTCGTTTCGCCCGCCGGAGTCTCCAGCGACAGTTTGATTTCCAGCGCTTCATTGGTGGGGTTGGCGAGCGTGGCCTTGATCTCCGCCTTGCGCCCCGCGCCGGTTACGATGACCGGGGAAAGAAGCGTCAGTGCGACGCGGTCGCCCGGCTTCGCCTGTTCGACCTTGACGGTTTTCATCAGCTCCGCCGGGGCGGCGCTTTCGATGTAATACGGCGCTGTGCCGTAGATCATGCGGAACGAGCCGTCGGCAGCCGTTTTGATCTGCTTCTTTTCGCCGTACATGCTTGTGACCGTCACCGTGCCGGGGACGGTGCGGAAGGTTCCCGACATGTCTCCCGCGCCGTTCCAGACGACGGTGATGAACTTCCCGGCGGGACTCTTGTAGACGTAGCCGAAATCGACTTCGGTGGCGCCCTTCATGGTGGAATCGAGCACACATTCTCCCAGCATTCTGCCGAGCTCCACGCAGGCGTAAAAGGCGGGCTTTTTCTGCATTTTGTAGTCCACCATGCCGAAGAAGTGCTCGGTGTAATTGGCGTCTTCCCCTTCATCCCAGAAACTGTAGACGAAGACGCGGCGGAACCCGAGGACGTGCTGGATCACAAGCCCGCGCACCAGGTACTCCGCCTTGCGTTCCGGCGTGATTTCGCCCGAGGGATTGGAAACGGCGACTTCGGTATAACCGAACTCGGTGGTGATCAAAGGCTTCGCCTCGTCCCCGTAACGCTTCATGATCTCTTTGACTTTGCCGATCCGCTCGAAGAGCCCTTCGGGGCAGCCGGCGGGATAGCCCGGCGGGCAGACGAATTCACTGGTGTTGCCGAGATAGTTGTGGACGTCGAGCACGTCGAAGTGATCCTTCGCGCCCGCCGCATAGAATTTTTCGAGAAAATCGAAGGAACGCCCGTCGAGGCAGACGGTGGGTGCGTAGAGGAGGCTGCCGGGAACGGCGGCGCGCATTTCCTTCTGAATTTCCGCCACACGTTTGGCGAAGTCGGCTCCCTGGACGCCGTGGAGATGGGGTTCGTTCGACGCGCCGTAGAGATGGATCCCCAACGCCTTGCCGTTCGGGTAATTGCGTTTGCCGGAGAAGGTGGTCACCGCGATTCCGCGCTCATAGAATTTCAGCACGACTTCGGGGTGGCTCTCCCACCAGCGGATCTCTTTGAAGGGGCTGTCGGCGAGGAGGTCGAGCGCCACGGTTTCCCATTCCCTGGTGCGCTTGCTGTGGCGCGCGCCGCCGCCGCCCCAGAAATGGTTGACGGCCAGGATGTCGCCGAAGGTTTTGGCGTCGACCGGTCCCGGCGGCGTGTAGCCGAGCGTTTTGGCGCCCGGGTAGTCGCCCTCGTCGTAAACGGCGGAAACGCCGTAATATTTTGTTTCGCCGGGCGTCAGGGGGTAGACCAGCATCGAAAGGGTTTTGGGGTCGAAAGCGCCGATCCGTTCGACGCCTTCCTCGTTGATTTTTGCGAAGGGTTTATCCGAACGGTAAACCCGGTAGCTTTTGACCTGGGAGGCGGAACCGAATCCGGCCCAGTCGAGCTTGAGCGCGCCGGAACCGATTCCATGGATGGCGACGGCGACTTCGGGGCGCTGGTTCTCGGGCAGATAGGAAGAAACCTCTTTGCCGGCGGGGAGATTGTCGCCCCAGGCGGCGATTTCAGAGAGGATCATCTGCATCCGCGCCGGGTGTTTTTTCACACGGAACTGGAGATAACGCGCCGCCGCCGGTTTTTCCAGCTTCAGTTCCACCGGTTCGCCGTATTTCTCTTTGGAGTTCAGGAGGTCGTCGGGACATTTCACCGTGCCGACCGACACATATTTTTCGCCGTCCATGCTGAGCAGAAGTTCGAAGGTCTCGAACCCCTGCGTCTTGGTCTGCTGCGACCAGATCGCCGCGCGGGTGATGAGATAAGGGGCCTGCAAATCGACGATGAAGGTGGCGTAATACTGCTTGCCCCAGTTGCCGAAGGCCTGGCCGGGACCGCCGGTGCGGACTCCGTCGAGGAGCGCCCGGCATTTGCCGTCGGGGCGGCTGCCGGTATCGAGCATCTCCTGCGATTTGGTGCCGAAGGGGCCTTCGGTGACCCAGCTCAGCTTCGCCCCGGTGACCAGTGCTTTTTCGGCGGGCGGGAAGATTTCACCCGCCGGGTTGTCGGTCAAGCGCTGTTCGACGATCGCGCCGGCCGCGCTTTCGGGTACCGCGATGGCGGCGGCGGCTTCGGCTTCGTCGAGGTCGCGGCCGTAGAGGGCGATTTCGGAGACGGCCTGCTGTTTGCCGCCCTGGGCGATCTTGGTGCGGAACAGGATATACCGCGCCTTGACCGGCTTTTCGAACGGCAGCTCAAGCGGAAGCCCGAGATTTTCCTTGCCGCTCGCCAACCCTTCGGGGAACGACAGCTTCTGAACCGGGCTGTAACCTTTGCCGTCGAGACTGGCGAGGATTTCGACTTCGCCCGTTTTGCGGTTCTGGTCGAAGAGCGCCCAGACCACCGCCCGGCTGATTTCATAAGGTTTCTTGAGATCGACGACGAAAGCTTCATAAGGATTTTTGGCCTGCCAGCTGCCGAACGCCTGGCAATTGCCTTCCGGCCCGCGGCGGCCGTCGATCAGAACGCGAAAATCATTCTGAGCGATGGTTTTGACGAATTCCGGGCTGCATTCCGCTTCAACCGGCGAAACGGTCGCGCCGGTCTTGAGGCGCGGTTCGTCCTGCTTGAAGGTGTTGGAACCCCAGCCGGGCCGCTCGTTGTCGGTCAGCAGATAGTCCGCCGCGCCGGCGAGGAGTCCGGCGGCCAGCAGGGCCAGGATAAGAGACGGTTTGTTCATGCTTCGGGTTCCTTATTCAAATCTTTTACGGATTCACGGATGACCAGCGTGGTTCCCAGCGTTTCGCGCGGAAGCTCCGGACGCTCTTTTTTGAGATATTCATCGAGGTACTGAATTGCCCGGTAACCGAGCTCCAGCAAGGGCTGTCTTACGGTTGTGAGGGAGGGGTGGAGGTATTTGCCATAAGGAATATCGTCGAAACCGATGATGGAAACATCTTCCGGCACGCGCAGATCGGCATCCCAGCACGCCTTGATCGCGCCGACCGCCATTTCATCGTTGGTGCAGAACACCGCGGTGATTTCAGGCGAAGTGATGAGCAGCTGGGAGCACTGGTTGTAGCCCGCCTCGGCGGTCTCCGGCGTCGGCTGGTGCGGAATGATCCATTTGGTGTTCCGTTCCGGATTGATTTCGGCCATCACATCGAGGTAAGCCTGGAGGCGCTGCTGATGGTTCTCGCTGTTTTCGAGCGCGTTGCACAAAAATCCGATCCGGGTGTGGCCGCAATCGGCGAGATGGCGCATCGCCTGGAGGGCGCCGGAATAGGATTCGTTGTTGACAAACCCGAGCTTGGGCAGGCCGATGCTGCCGTTGATGAGGATCACCGGAATATCGGCCTCGACCAGTTGTGGAATCTGATCGGCCACCTTTTCCACCGGGAAGATCATCACTGCGTCGCACCGCCGTTCCCGGATCATCTGGAGCAGCGGCTTGGCGTCGGGCGCGACCCGGTAGAAGATGACGGTGACGTCGAGCGTGCCGCCGTCGCTGTAACCGGCGATTCCGTCGAGCACCTGGGAAATGTATTCGTTCACCAGCGACATGTCGAGGATGACCACCACGCCGATGTTGAGCCGCCGTTCCTGGCTTTTGGTGGGGGCGAAGTTGAATTTCTCGATCACGGCGGAGACTTTGCGCCGCATCTCTTCGCTGACGTCGGTGCGGTTGTTCACCACCCGCGAGACGGTGGCAAGCGAAACGCCCGCTTCTTCAGCCACCAGCCGAATGTTGATGTCTTTTTTGCGCCTTGCCATAACAACAGCCTTTCTACGTGATAATTTATTTTCGTAAATTAATTATGACACAAAAAAAGACAAATGCCAAGTGGGAAATCATTTATTTTCGAAAAAAAATGAATATCGGACAAAACGGACAAAACGGCCTCCCCATAAACCTTTGTACGCGGCACTAAAGCGCGGTCAGCGCCGTGAGCGGATGTGAAGGAACCGCTTTGCTTCGCTAAGCCCTCACGCGTAACGCGTCTGGGCTTAAAAGCGATGCAAAGCGGCTGCCTCGAAGAAATTCGAGGCAGCTGAACGTAGCGAACGTGGCCCCCCGCCATAGGAGGGGTCAAGGAGC
>JAVBSA010000387.1:0-4149 GCA_031556915.1 Victivallis sp. | reverse complement strand
TCCCCGACGTAGCGGCCGACGAATATCCGGTCGACCAGCACGTAAAGGTTGGCGATCAGCATTCCGGCGATGGATGGAACTCCCAGCTTCCACAGAAGGGGCATGATGGGGTCCGTACCGAGTTTTTCGGTATGGCTGCGCATGAAATCCTCTGAAAGTATATCCGATTAATATATCACGGATATCCGAAAAATCAACATTTCCTTTTATGGCAAAAATCGGACAGGATTTCAGGCCTTCCTATGACGGGATGCTCTTGACAGAATGGGAAAAATCCTTCATAATATAGATATGGAGATTACAAACGATGTACAGAGTACCTTTTAAAAGCATTGCACAGGAAAGCGGCCTCAGTGTCCGCACCCTTTACCGGGTGATGAACAACGACGGCTGCGTCACCCCCGTCACCCGCCGCAAGGCGGTGCGGGCGCTCAATAAGTTCGGCTACACCTGCCTCAGCCAGCGGCGCAACCGGACGGTCGTAGTGAACGCCGATCACTCGAACACCTTCCTTCTGCCGCTGTCGATGGACTTAATCAAGACGCTTTCGCCCGAATGCAACGTACTTCTCGTTGACGGCAAAAGCGACCGGAACGGCTTTTTCGACACGGTGAGCGATGCTTCCGTATTGATTACCACCGAAGCGATTCCGGAACCGGTGATGAAAAAGCTGCGTTACGTCAACCCCTCCTGCGTTGTGATCAGCCTGCTTTGCGGGGGAGGGGGCGACCTGGCGATCGACTCCAACGATTTCCAGGGGGGCAAGCTGGCCGCCGCCCATTTTCTTGCCAACGGGCACCGGCATGTCCTCGTCCCCGTCGGCAACCACCCGAACCATATCGACCGGATGCTCGCCTTCAAGGCGGAGATGGAATACCGTGCGCCGGGAGCGCGGATCGAAGTCGTCGATTACATTCCGGGCCGGGATTGCGAGGAAAGTTTCTGGAAACGTTACTTTGAAGAGGTCCGGGAGCTGCCGACCGCGGTTTTCTGCCCCCTGGGAGGCGTCGTCGACTATTTTCCATATTTCGCCGAGAAATTCGCTCTGCTTTCGGTTCCGCGAGAAATCAGCGTCATCGGTTACAACCGCGCCGAGGAGCGGGGGAAGCAACCGCTTTTCCCGATTGACAGCATCGTTTTCGACCTCAAGAAGATGATCGAATGTTGTAAGAACTTCGCCCTCAATCCGCCGCTTTCGGGGATCGACGGCACGCTTCACACCCTGATTGAACCGCAATTGGTCATAAACGGCAGTGTCCGCAACCTGACTGATGGAGAAGGAAAATGAAGTTTCGGGAACACAATTTTACTTTAATCGAACTGTTGGTGGTGATTGCGATTATCGCCATCCTGGCCTCCATGCTGCTGCCCGCTTTGAACAACGCCCGCGAAAAAGGACGCGCCGCGAACTGCATGAACAACCTCAAGCAGATCGCCAGTGCCGCAGTTTTTTACGCTGGTGATAACGACGATTTTATGCCGATGTCTTCGGGAACGTTCGGCAATCCCGCCGTCTGGGGAACGGTGCGCGATCCCTGGATCAGTTCTGATTTCGTCGACAACTACTGGGTCTACACCACCAGCGCCTATCTTGGGCCGCAATGGCTCGGCAACAAATCAACCCCGAAGATCTATATCTGTCCGACCGAACCGGATGAAACGTTTGTCCATGCAAGCCACGCCGGCGTAAATGTCACCAACTACGGTTACTATCAGCGTCTCGGAGCGAATGCCGCCTGGAGCACCGACAACCTGCCGCGCAAACTTTCCCGGAACCGGCAACCCTCGAAAACCGGATTCATCACCGATCTCAAGGCGAAAACCTGTGCCAGAACCAGCTTCATGCGTTTCTCGCAGACATCGGATTTCATCACGGAATCGTTCGGTTACGCCCCCCGGCACAACAACGGCTGCAACGTCGCGTTCGCGGACGGCCACGTGGCGCATCTCAAATACAATGAACCGATCGTCGGCGCCGGGGAGATCTATCCGCTCGGGTGGGCCGACAAAAACCGTGAGGTCTGGAAGTGAAGATGGATATGAAGTCTGTTTTTCTGTTCGCCCTGCTCTTTCTGGCCGGAAGCCTGTTTGGTAAAGAGTTTTACTCCAACGACTTCGAGGCGGAGTCCGGAATCCGCTTCCGCGCCGTTTACGGGGAGAAGTGGATCAGTTCCCTCCAGGACGCCGAAGCGCAGGGATTCATCAAAATTCACCGCGCGGCGCTGACGGATCAAAACGAGGGGAAGGCGCACTCCGGCGTCCGCTCCTTCGCGCTCGACGTCACGCTGGATAAACTGCTCGCCCGCTGGGGCGCCTCGGCCATGTGGACGGGGCCCGCTCTCAATGTGCCGCTGGATAAGCCGGTTTACCTGAACGCCTTTCTGTTGGCCGAAGAGCTGCCGCCGGATGTGACTCCGTTCCTGAGCGTCATCTTCGACGGCGTGGATAAAGAGAGCGGCAAGCCGGTCAAGGGCGCTTCGCTCTACTTCGAGCGGAAAGGCGTCGACGCGGAAGGCTGGATGGTATTCAGCTGCGATGTCTCCGAATTGGTGGGGAAGCGCTACTCCGACGCGGTCATGACCGGCTGGCAGCTGATCTTGCGCTCTCCGTTCGAGAAACCCTTTCACGGGCAGCACATCAAGCTCTTCCTGGACGACGTTTCGGTGACGGACACTCCTCCGGCCGTCGAGCTTGGCGGCAAGGAGAAAAACAGCGCCAGGCGCGACGTCATTTCGGATGACCCTTACGTGGTGAATTACACCTCGCTCTACCGGGACTTCCCTGCGGACGCCCCCAACCGGCTGAAGAATTCCAGCTTCGAACTGGGGCTGGCCGGCTGGATTCCGGCGATCCGGGTGAATTGGGCGTCGGACATGCCGGAGAAGATGCCGCTCTGCGATGATTTCATCAAGGTCGTCGAATGCGCCGACGCGCCTCACGGCGGACGGGTGCTGGAACTCGGCCGCCCCGCCGGAATCCCCTCCACGGCATCCGTTGAGACGATCCCGGTAACCATCGAGGACGGCGCGGATTACCTGGCGACTTTCTGGGCGAAAGCCGCCGCTCCCGCCGAGCTCAAGGTGAACGGCAATGCGGTCTCCGTTTCGACGGAATGGAAACACTACGCGGTGGAGTTCCGCAAGATCGTGCCCTACACGCGCTGGAACGGCAAGAGCTTTCCCGGGCGTTTCGTATTGGCGTTCCGCAACGATTCCGGCGAGGCGACGGTCTGGCTGGATGGAGTCCGGCTGTCACGGGCCGCGGAGCGCGAATACCGGTCGCCCGGAATCGTCGAGCTCGGAATCCGGCCCGCCAACCGTTACGGTCTTTTTTTCGCGGATGAAAAACCGCAATTCACGGTTTCCCTGTTCAACGGCGCCAATGAGGTTCGCAAAGGAGAGCTGAAGCTGCGTTTCCTCGACTCCCGCCGCCGCGTCGTCGCGGAAGAGGTGAAGACGGTCGAACTCCCCGTGGCCGGACGGTTGGAATTCGCGGCGGATGCGCCGAAGGGACTCCGTCATGTGACCTTGAAAGCAAAGTTCGAATCGCAGAGCGCGGATTCCTCGGTGTCGGTCATCCCGGATCTTGTGAAGGTAACGAAAAACGATTTCTTCGGTTCGCTTCTTGCCGACCCGAACGGTCCGAATCAGCGCGATGTGCTGGAACTCAACAAGTTGGCCGGCATGAAGTGGATGCCGCTCTATCACACCAACAACATCGAACGGCTGGCCGCAAACTGGCGCGAAAACGGGACGACCTGGCGGGCGCTGGAGTTTATGCTGCGCGAGTGTGACCGCTACGGTTTTACGCCGCTGGTTACCATTTACACCCCGGTTCCCGCGTTCGCCGCGAAGGATGCGCACGGCGTCCCCGTCATTACCGAGAAGGAAAGGCGCGAGGTTTACGACTACTGCTTTGCGATGGCGAAACGCTTCCGCGGCCGGGTGAAGTATTACGAAGTGTTCGCCGAGTTTATGAAAGATCCGCTGGAAGCGCGCGCCAAAACCTTCGCCGCGCTTCAGGAACCCGCCTGGCGCGGCTTGAAAGAGGGTGATCCCGATTGCGTCGTCATCTCCTGCGGCGAGGATGGCCTGCCGACTTTGATCCGGCAGTTGGAGGCGCATTTTAAATACGGTACGCTCAAGGAGA
>JAVBSA010000591.1:0-3041 GCA_031556915.1 Victivallis sp. | reverse complement strand
CCGCAGGCGTAAAACTCGTTCCCATAAGGAAATATCGCCCCGGCAACCGCCTGGCGCGCCTCCTCTTTCCCATTGACGTAAAGCGCAGCGACGGTTTCGACGCCCCGGCTGTCCGCCACGCCGGTCACCCGTTATTCGACGCCGGGTTTCGCTTTCGTTGTGCTGAAAATCTTCACGCTGTCATTCCGGGCGGCGTTCCAGACGGTGAAATAAAAGCGGCCGTCACTCCCGAGGCCGAGCGCATTGTCGAATCCCGGCCGACCGGCGATAACCCCATCTTGTCGAGGAAGTTGATCGACGCTCAGTTTCGCACTTACCGTAACGGAATCGGGGATCTCCGCAAGTTTCCAGGCACGCTCTTCCCCTTCCAGGGAAGCAAGCGCCCGGTATTGTAAAACGGCTCCGGGGAGATGACAGATTTCACTGCGGTTCAAAGGTTTGTAGAAAAATCTGAAATGATATACAGTACAGGCCAACGGCGATTTCGCCTTGCCCTGCTCCATCCCGAGTCCACCGAGAAACACCGCGCGGCCGTATTCGCGCGGCGGCATCGGGAGCTCGGCGGAACCTTCCGGCACGCCGTCGATGTAGAGCGTCAACCGGGTCCGATTACCGGCGGAGCAATCCATCACCCCCGCGATGCGGTGGCGCTTCCCGACGGTCAACGGCTGTTTCGACACCGCCTGACAACCGGTCTTGCCGTCGCGCCCGAAGCACGAAAATGTCACCCGCCCATCCGCCCGCACGCCGAGCGCATTGTGGAATCCCGGCCGCCCCGCGAGAATTCCGCCCGTCTCCGGCAGTTTATCGATCACGGCATCAACTACATAAGTAGTCGAAAGCGGCTTATCGGGATAAAGCCACGGAATCGAGAAGCGGCAAAGGGAACGGACGCCGTCGAACCGGATGGCGTCTCCGGTCTTCTCCAGAGATTCCTGCAGCGTCACCCGGACGTCGTGCCCGACAGATCCGGCGAGGTTGCCGTCGCGAAAGAAGACAACCGGCGGCCGTTCAAACGGCGGCTTCGCCCAAACCATCCCGGCAAGCAGGAGCAAAGCGACAATTGGAAATGCTTTCATAAACTACTCCTCATCTCAGCGGATTTTATCCAGCAGACTTTTTTTGCACGCGGTAAAGGTTTCGGCAGGCGCGAGGTTGAGTTTCAACTGCGGTCCGTACCCGGCCGATTTCCCGGTGAACGCATCGAACCACTCTTCACTGCCGCCGACATGAAGATCGTAAAGCCCCCCTTCATTGGCGGTGACGGCGATAAAATCGCGCCCCTTGTGAATTCCGGCGTTGCGCGACGAATAGACGTCGGCTCCGGCTTTGCGGGCGAAGGCGCGGATCACGGCAGACGGCAGATCGACCGGACCGCAGAAGACGGAAAACGCCTTGCCGTCTTTGCCGGGGCGGAGAACGATCGCCGGAACCCCGTAATTGTCGCGCCAGTAAGCAAGAATCAAATCACCCTCCTCGGGAACCGGAGCCAGGACCGGATTGAGCGTCCTCCCCCAGCCGTAGTGGTCGGGCATATTGAAATCGAATCCTTCCGGCCGCGCCCAGACCGTCCAGCTTTCCGGTTGAATCCGGCGCACTTTGAAGCCGGTCAGCTCTTCGACCGCCTTCAGCGAAAACTCGTTGCGGTCGAGATCGATGTAACCCGGCGCCCACATCCAGACCGTCGGAATTGTTTCGGCGCGGGAACGCAGCGCGCGCCGCGCCTCCCCCGTGAGTGCGATGGCATTGCAATGAATGTCCAGCTTACTGAACAAAGCTTTACCGGAAACGACGTCATCGAGCAGCCGGACGCCGGAGGCGCAGCCGGAACGCGATACACGGTCGCGCATTGCGCTCACTCCGCCTTCGAGAAGATACCGGGGCTCATTGGCCGAAACGATGAAATCTGCGTTTCTTTCATCGAAAGTCAGCGTGACATCGGGTTTGTATGGTTCGGGATCATTGGCGACGGCTTTTTCAATCCTGCCGGCAAAAGCCTGTTCTTCCCAGAGCGCGGGGTCGTTCCACATGCCGCGCGAATGGTGGTCGTACCACCAGACGCCGTAGTTGCGCGCGAGATTGAAAAGAAAATTGCGCCGCAGCAGCTTCCGGGTCTCGTCAAGCGTCCGGTCGAACGCGGCGCGGTGGCTGCCGTCTTCGGGAATGCGTTGCTGCATCGAGATATGGGTCGCGGTATCGTCTTCGTTGAACCAGATTTTGCCCGCCGCCGTGATGCTTTCGCCAACCGTGTGCGTGAACTGGGGCGCTCCCGGCACGCGGGCGAGGTTGGAATAACTGTACGGGCCGCAGAGCACATCGATGTCGGGCGAATGCAGCAGCCGCGCCAGGGCGAAATGTCCCGACTGCGAAGGGCCGTTGCTTTGCGGCATGCACTCGAACAGATAACCGTAAAAAGCCGAAACGATGCGTTTCTGCCCGCACTCCTCGCGAACGACGCGGGCCAGTTCGAGCACAAAGTCCGCCATATCCCGATTCAAAAATTCGTTGAAATCGATGCTCGATTGCTCCAGGCGGGGATCGCGGAACACTTCCCCGTCGTTCCCGCTCCGAAGGGTCGGCGGCGGAACCATGGCGTTTTCAAAGGTCAAATGATTCTTTTTCCACGCTTTCCGGAGCGAATTCACGTCGCCCTTGTATTTTTCCTTCAAAAACAGGCGGAACGCGTCGCGGGTCGAATCGTCGTAACCGAACAGATTTCCCCGCCGGGCGAAGTTGCAGTATTGGAATTCGCCGTGATGGCCCGCCGCAACATGATAGCCCATCATGTGATCGCCGTATTTTTCCTCCATAAAGCGAATGAACTTCCGCAGCGCTTCGGGAGCCTCCTGCCGGTAGCGCCGGGAGGCGATGGCGATCTGGTCTTGGCTGCCGTCGTAAGAGAGGTTCTTTTCGCGCATATCCTCCTCGGCGAACGGCGGATCCTGGTGCTGGACGCGGGGCATGAAGAAAGCGCCGGGATCCGACTTCAGGATCTCCCGGCAGATATGGTCGGCGAACTCCCGCGCCGCCTTCTGCTGCGC
>JAVBSA010000454.1:0-4512 GCA_031556915.1 Victivallis sp. | reverse complement strand
GGACTGGAGAGCGGGTTGAATGATTTCGAACGTGGCTTCGGCGATGGCGGCCATGCCGCGGTCGCCGGGATGCCAGTTGACGCCGTTGTTCTGGAAACGGCCTTCGCTCTTGGCCTTGTTTTCGGGATTCCGGGCGAGGACTGAAATGTCGGCGAACAGGACATTATTTTCCGCCGCGGCCTCGCCGATCATGCGGGTGAGCTCTCCGCCGCCCCAGTTGCTCAGGCAGACGATCACGGGATCGCGGTCGCCCTTGAGATCTTTGATCATTTCCGAGTAGTTGTCCTGAAATTCCTCTTTATCCAGTTTTCCGCGGTAATTGTCCGAAATCTGGATGACGATGACGTCCGCCAGGTTATTTTTCAGAATCTTATCCCAGCCGGTCATCTTCGTTTCATTGGTGATGCGTTCCATGCGGAGCTTGGGGGCTTTTTCCTGTTTGGCCAGTTCGCAGATCTTGCGGTAGAGGATATGAGCGTAGTCCTTATCTTCGGCGGATGCGGCCATGCCCCAATTGGTATTCCAGCCCAGCTGCGGCGCGGGGCCGTGTTTCATGATGCTGTTGCCGATGATCAGGATTTCTTTGATTTCACCCGCGCGGACGGCTCCGGCAAGGCAGATGGCGCCGACGGCGAGAAGAAGAGCTTTTTTCAACATTGTTTCGTTTCCTTATTGATTGCGGTTGAGGCGTTCGAATATGGCTTCCGCGATTTTCTCCATCCCGCGGTCGTTGGGGACGGCGCCGATTTTAGTGGCGACGCGAAAGGCGGGAATGTAGCGGACTGCCCTGAGCGGAACATAGATGGCTCCGGCTTCGGCGGCGGCTCTTTCGATGGGTTTATCCAGCTCCAGTTTGCTCCAGGAGCCGACGCAGACGATGGTGATCTTCCGGTCGCCGCGGAGTTCGCGGAGCATCTGCAGATAAGCCTGGCCGTATTCCTCGGGCTTGATTCTGCCTTTGTATCCTTCGCTCAATTGGACGATGATCAAATCCGCGTCGTTGGGAACAAGATGCGTCCAGCCGGTCATTTCGTCCTTGTACATGATGCTGTCGATTTCAAGGGTGAGCTCAGGGCTCTCTTTCTTCAGCATGTTGTAGAGAAGATGGACGTAATCCTTGTCTTCGGCAGTGGCGCCCATGCCCCAGTTGTTGGGCCAATTCAGCTCGGGAGCCGGAGCGTGAGCTGAAATCTGGTCGCCGATCACCAGCATGTTATGCCATTTTGGCGTGCTCGAGCACCCGGTCGACAGCAGCGCAAGCAACGCCGCAAAGAAAAATAAACGCATGAAAACCTCCTAAGAAAAAGTTGTTACAAAAGATAGCTCTGCCGGTTCCGTTTTGCAAGTCGCGCGGCGGAAAAAGTTCTGAATCCGTCGGGAGATTCCGTTTTGCGGCTTTTTTTCATTTTTCTTTTGCAGCGCTCTTGACTTTTGATTGGCGTTCGATCATAATATAGTCAAGTGATAACAGGTGATACATGTTTTTAATATCCTGTTATGCCCTGGGAGAAAAATGAAGAACCAGACATCATCATCTTATATGCGGATTCGCCACTATGTCATCGACTTTCTGGCGAAAACGAAAGGATCCGTAACCCGGATTCCCTCCAACCGGGAGTTGGCGGAGCGGTTCGGCGTGAGCCAGCCGACTGTGGTGCGCGCGCTTCAGGAGCTGATTAAAGACGGGTATCTCGTCAACCGCCCCGGGGTGGGGCTGTTCAGCAACCCGGGACGCATCGGAACCCGCGAAAGCCGGATCTGGGGCGTTGTTTTCGGCGACGGCCGCTGGGCTTACCTGAGCCGCGACGCATTCCACTTTGCCGACCGCATCGGCGAGGAATTGCTGGAACGGGACAATCACAATCTGCTGAAACTGATCACAATGGGCGAGACGGAGCAGGCCAGCGGAACGTTCCCGGAGCTCTCCATGCTGGCCGGAATCTGCTGGTGGTGCCCGGAGGCGCAGATGATTCCGGATATTCTCCGCATCTCCGAAACGGTCCCCGTGGTGGTGGTCGGCAAGAACATTCCCGGCCTCGATTGTTATTATTTCGACTTCGAGCAGGAAAATTATGAAATCGCCCGCTGGATGATCGACCGCGGGTGCCGCCGCCTCGGCATGGTCATGAACGAGGATCTGCCGCAGGCGATTGCCGGCGTCAGGCGCGCTTGCGAAGAAGCCGGGCTGGCGTTCCCGCCGGGGTATGTTCTCGGAGCGGATCTCGAGGCGGAACAGGAATTGGACCGGATGGTCTCGCTCGGCTGCGCGCCGGACGGCCTCATTTTCAATTGCAAGGCGGTCGGCTTTCCCAACGCGATCAAGCGGCATCCGGAGATGGAGAATTGCCTGATCGCCAGCGACCCGCTCTGGGTGGATCGGAAATGGGAGTTCGACGGTCTTTTGGTCAGCAAGCACTTCGAGGCGATTGCCGGCGAAGTCGCCGATTTGTTGGAACAGGGAGTACGTGACATGCCGCGCATCGCGCGCCGGTTTCCGATCTCCCATGAAATTGTCGCGAAACATATCATCGAAAACAACAGGAGGATGAAACATGAACCGAAGTCGCTTCACATTGATTGAATTGTTGGTGGTAATCGCCATCATCGCCATTCTGGCCTCCATGCTGCTGCCCGCGTTGAACCAGTCGCGCGACAAAGCGAAGAAAATCAGATGCACCGGCAACCTCAAGCAGATGGGGATGGCGGGAAGCCTTTACGCGGACAGCCAGGACGGCTACTGGATTGCCTGGCGGGTGCTTGGATATGGCTCCGGCTATAAGGAATGGTACCAGAATCTCGCATTTCGCAGATTCCTGGGTGGAATCATCTATGAAAATTCATCCATCAACCACAGCGACGAGAAGATCGCACCCGGAATGCTTTGCCCACTCTCCCGGGCCGCTTTGGAGAGCGGCGATGCCAAATTCCATTATCTCTCCGCCAGTTACGGGATCAACCAGGATGCCCATAATAGTGTGTATGCCCTCAAGGTATCGAGAATCGTACACCCTACCAACTCGCTTGCTTTCGCCGACGGCGTCGAATTCCGGGTGGCGCAATGGAGTTCCGAGTTTGGTTACTACCCAAGCGAGGTGGATGCCAATCCCAGTTACAGCCCTGTCGCCTATCGCCACGGCGGACTCACTCAAGCGAACGTTGTTTTCTTCGACGGACATGTCGAAACCAGGCATTGCAACCAGCTCCGCTGGGATACCAAATGGGCGAAACTCTACGAGAAATAATATGAAACGGATGCTTGCAGGACTCATTTTGGGAGTTGCCGCCCTTTTGCCCGCGGCGGAAGAGATCGCATATGCCAACGACTTCAATTCCCCCGCTTCCCTCAAGGGGTGGCGGAACAGCGCCGCCGTGAAGTTCGAAAAAACGGGTGGGCGCGGCGGATCCGGCTGCATTCTCTTTGCCAACGCCAAAGAGGACGACAGCAATTTGACTGCCATGCCGCTCGATGTGGAAAAACTCCGGGGCCGTTCGATCATGGTCGAAGGCTATTTGAAGGCGGAGAACGTGACGAAGCCGAAATTGGCTTACCTCGGCCCCAAACTGATGCTCAGCATCGTCTCCGGCGACGGCCGGAAAAGCTTTCCCGACCAGGAAAAGATGGTCGGAACTTATGACTACCGGAAATTTTCGGTTTTCGCCCGGATTCCCCATTCGGCGAAAAGCGTGGAGCTTAGCCTTGGTCTTCAGGGGTGTTCCGGTGAACTGCGGATCGACGACGTCAAAGTCATTCTGCTGCCGGCTCCGGCGGTTCCTGCCGGCGGGTTGACCGGCCAGCTGCCGGTCCGCAAAGAAACGGCGTTCCGCGGCGTGATGTCTGGCGGCGACCTTTCGCCCGCGGCGTTCAAGGAATTGCGCGAGGTGTGGAACGCCAATCTGATCCGCTTCCAGATCGGCCGCCGCAGCGGCGAGGATCATACCACGAAGGCGGGATTCCACAAGATCGTGGAGCGCGGAATGCGCGACCTCGACGCGATTCTGCCCTCCGCCCGGAAATATGGGATCAAGATCCTGATCGATATGCACGTCGGTCCCGGAACAAGTCTCAATGAACTCTTGAGCAATAAACTCTCCTGGGAACCGGAGATGCAGCAGCTTCTGGCCGATGTCTGGCGCGAAGTCGCCGCGAAATACAAAGACGAGCCCATGATCTGGGGTTACGACCTGTTGAACGAGCCGCGCGAGGAGAATTACGTGTATACTCCCGACGGCGGATTGGATTGGAACCGCCTGGCGGAAAAAGTCGCCAAAGCGATCCGCGAAGTCGACCCAAAGACGCCGATTATCATCGAGCCCGCCCAGTGGGGCAATGCGGCCGGCTTTGAAAACCTGATTCCGGTCGATGTGCCCAATGTGATCTACAGCTTCCATATCTACAGCCCCGGTGAATACACGCATCAGGGGATCCACAACCGCCCCGCCGGAATCGCATATCCCGGCGTGATCGCGGGTAAGATGTGGAATAAAGAAATGCTGGAAAAGGAGGTCGCTCCG
>JAVBSA010000436.1:0-8224 GCA_031556915.1 Victivallis sp. | reverse complement strand
ACCGGAAGGCCCACGCCGACCGCGGCCGCCATCGGCTCTTCGATCAGCACGACTTCGCCGGCGCCCGCCCGCTTGGCGGAGTCCTTCACAGCGCGGTTTTCCACCTCGGTGATCCCCGACGGCACTGCGACCAACACTCTCGGGTGCAGCAGGCGCTTGCGCCACGGCACGTAACGGTTCGCCTTCTGGATGAAATAACGCAGCATCTCCTCGGTGATCTCAAAGTCGGCGATGACGCCGTCCTTCATCGGCCGGATGGCGCGGATATTGCCGGGGCATTTGCCCAGCATGCTCTTCGCTTCGCTGCCGACGCTGAGCACTTCACGGGTACTTTCCTTGATCGCCACAACCGACGGTTCGTTGAGGACGATCCCCTGGTCGCGCACGTAGACAAGGCAGTTGGCGGTTCCGAGGTCGATTCCGATATGGGTCGAAAAAAGCCTGGCCAGATGTTGCGTACTCATCAGCTGCTACCTGTTATGTGTTGAAATAATGATTTGTTTCGCTATTAATAGACCCCAAAAAGAGGAAAATTGCAAGCAAAATCTCTCAATTTACCGCAAAACACTCCTTATTTCTTGAAAAAAGCGCGGATCATGGTATGTTAATCCGGAATAATGAAGTTAAAACCGTAGGATCAAAGGCTGAGACATGTCTGAAACGCCCGTTCATTTTCTGGATGTCCTGAAGGAATATCCGGCTCCGGAATTTCCGGTGAAGACGATTCCGCCGGAATCCTGGAAAAACGGCATGGTCGTACGGATGCCGAACCATCTCGGCGACGCCGTGATGGCGCTCCCCGCGCTGGCGGGACTCCGTAAAATCGTGCCCCGGAACTGCGCGCTCTATGTCATCTGCCCGAACTCCCACCGCGCCTTCTACCGCTCGCTCCCGATGGTCGACGGCATCCTGGGGCTGGCGAATCTTCACAGCAGCTGGAGCCGCTCGGAAAAAAGAAATCTTTACCGGATGCGCATGGGGGTCGGCGTGCTCTTCAACAACTCCTTCCGCGACGCGTTTCTCATGCGGACGTCGGGGGTGCGGGTCCTGTTCGGCGCCAGTGCGCGATGCCGCTCCTGGCTGCTGCGGCGAAGCTTTGAATTCCCTCCGCGACCCAAACACCAGCCGGCCAACCTTCACCACGCCAACCGCTATCTGGCGATTGCCCGCGCTCTCGGCGCGCCGGCGTGGGACGGCAAGCTGCCGGAATTTCGAATCCTGCCGCCCGTCGACGAACTTTCTCCCGTCATAACCGCGCTCTGCGAACACCCCCGCTTGATGACTCTCGGCTCCGGGGCGGCCTACGGCGCGGCCAAACGCTGGCCCGCCGAATCGTACCGCAAAGTGGCGGAACACTGGATCGCCCGGGGCGGCGTCGCGGCGGTGCTCGGGAGCGCCGAAGAGATGAAAATCGGCGAAGAGATCGTTGCCGGGCTGGATCCGCGAAAAATCTTCAACCTCTCCGGCAAAACTTCGATGCCGGAGCTGATGCATCTTCTGGCAAACTCGGCGGTCACGATTGCGAACGATTCCGGAATCATGCATCTTTCTGCGGCGTTCGACCGCCCCGGAATCGCGATTTTCGGCCCGACCGATTACACGGCCACCGGCCCGATCTGCCCCAACTGGCATCTCTTCTACCTGCGGAACGCCTGCCCGCACTCCCCCTGTTTCTGCCGGGTATGCCCCCAAAATCGACAGGCGTGCATCAAAGCGATCACTCCGGAAATGGTCATTTCCGAGCTTGATAAAATGGAACATTAAAACGAGTGAAAGAAGAAGCGTCTCCCATCAAGTATCGGCATATCGCCGGAATTCTCCGGGAACGGATCCGGCGCGAAATCTACCGGACCGGCGACAAGCTGCCATCTTACCCTCAACTTTGCGAACTCTTCGAGGTGAGTGAAACCACCATACGCCTCGCCGTCGGCATGCTTGCCCAGGAGGGGCTGCTGCGCCGGGAACGCGGGCGCGGCAAAGGCGTTTATATCACGGAACCGCAAGCGCGACAGGCTTCGCCTGCGCTGCGGCGGCTCTGCATCCTCCCCGCCTCCCCCTCGCTGCGCAGCGACGACCCGGCGATCCAACAGGGCGTGGTGAACGCGGTGAACGCGGCCGAAGCGGGTTTGCTCCTGATGCCCGCCCTCTCCGGCTCCGCCCGCAGGGCTTATCTCAAGCACCTGATCGACAATGCGGGCGTGGACGGGTTCCTCATCAACGGGCAGATCTTCGCCAGCGACGACGAAGCGGCGGATCTGGTGAAGTATTTGAACGACAAGAAGGTGCGTTATCTGTTGCTTTTCTCGGCCGAAGACAAATTTTCGCGGAAATTTCTGGAACAGAACCACCCCGGCGTCTACACCGACGAGCAACAGGCGATGGAACGCGCGTTGAAACGCACCCTCAAACGCGGCACGAAACGGCTGCTGTTCGCCGGAGTCGACCGTTACGCCGTAAATCGTTCGCTGGAAGTGGCCGGACGTACCGTTTCCGGGAAAAAGCTGGAGTTGACTCCCATGCTTTTCGACGAGCTGGCGGCGAAATCGCTCTACCGGGAATTCGAACGGAAGCTCCTCCCCGAAATCGACGCCGAGACGACGGTGGTTCTGGAAGGCAGCAACCTGCCGCTCTCTTATTTCGATGCCTTGTTAAGCTCCCGCGGCCTCAAGCCGGGGCGCGACCTTTCGGTCTTTTACTTCGAGCACTACTGCAACCTCGATCCTCTGTTCGGCGCGCGTTACAGCTCGGTCAGCCGCCCCTACGCCGAACTCGGCAGACAGGCGGGCGCCCAGCTGGAACGGATGGTGCTGCAGAACGCCCCCGGTGAAATCCTTCTGGTTCCCGCCGACTTCAACGACCGGGGTACGATTTGAACCTTCTGCGGCAGTTCAAACAGGCGCTCCATTACGGCAACGGCCGGGCTTACCTGATTTTGAAGCAGCACCCGGAACTGCCGGTCGACGAACTCCTGATCGAGGCCGCCTTGCACAATTATGACTACGATCCCCAATGCAGCGGTACCCGGGCGCGTTATATGGATGAACTCCTGTCGCTCCGGCCGAACTGCCGGGAGTTGATGCGGATCATCGCCGAACGCTTTGAAGCGGATGACGATATCAACGATTGGGATGCGAGCCAGTGTTACGAGCTGCTTTGCACCTCCCCCAACGCTCCGGCGGAAGCTCCGGCAATCGTCCGGCGAAGATTTCAGCGAAAACATGCGGAAGAATCGGATTTCGGTTTCGGCGACATCGCGCAATCCCAGGGGATGCCCGGAATCGTCTTCCTGGCCGAAGTCGTCGGGCAGCAGCTGCTGGACGATCCCGAAGACAGCTTGAACAGCAGTAATATATTCTCTCTCGATGAAAGCTTTCCCCCGGAAAAGCTGAATTGGCGCGCCGAGCTGGAAAAACTGGCCCCGGATAACCCTGCAATCGCAATTTTCATGAGTTCCGTTCGCAAAGAAGACACACGGGTTTATGATCGAAAGTTGAAACCGTTCGGCTTGAAAGAGATCGAAGAACTGATGCGAATGGGAAAAACCACTGCCCGGAGGTTCTTTCAATTATCGCCTTCCGACAAAGAGAAGCTCCGGGAGTACTTTTTCGCGGAACAGAGAAACAATCAACTATGGATTCTGTGCTGGGTTCTGAACCACAGCAAAGGAGTCACCCCAGCCATGATTCCCCGGCTTTATGAAATCTCCCTCGGAAATAATGAACGTCTCTCCTGGCAGGCAATTCAAGCACTGGGCACTCTGCACCACAAGGATGTGCGAAAGATCGCACTGAATGAAATTTCCCGGAAGCTGCCCGGGAGTTACAGATTTTTCGATCTATTGGAGGCAAACTGGAAAAACGGGGATGAACGGCTTCTGATTGCCATCTTCAACCGTTTGCGCAGCCCGTTCTCCAGGCACAGCATCATCCTCACATTCTCCGACTTAGAAAAGATTCCCGCATCGTTTCGGGAGTTTCTGATCCGGCATTCTACGTGCGGCAGCTGCCGGTCGAGAGCGGTGCGCACACTTCTCAAGCACGGCAAGCCGTCAGCGGAGCTCATGGAAGAATTGCGTTACGACAGCAACCCCGAAATCCGCGAAGCCGTCGCGGCCATTTGACTGTTACCGCATCATACAAAAGACTTGTATTCCCAAAATCCTGTAGGATTTTAGGAATACAATCCAGAAATCCTCAAAAAAAACTCCCTCCCCGGCAGGGGAAAGGAGGTTGCTTTTGAGCCGGGCTCAGAGCTTAATACTTGCTGTCGGCGTAGTTTACCCAGCCGCCGGCTTTCACGAGCTCGAGGTCGAAGGCTCCGACTTCGAAGGGATAAACTTTGCTTGTCTTCCCGTTCGAAATCGTGAACTTGCGGCCGTCGACGTCGGTGGTCAGCGTGGCTTCGGTTCCGGCGAAGGTTTTGAAGATTTCGTCGATCGATTCCTTGGAGAGCGAAATCGCCATCAAGCCGCAGTTGAACATGTTCTGGCGGAAGATGCGGGCGAAGTTCTCGGCGATCACGATGTTGATTCCGTTGTACTCGAGCACCCAGGGGGCGTGTTCGCGCGAGGAGCCGCAGCCGAAGTTGGCGCGGGTCACAACCGCACTTTTGCCCGCGATGTCCTTCCTGGGGTCGAAGCCGGGCATGCTCAGGTCCTCGAGGCAGTAAGGCTTCAGCGCCTCCTTGGTCAGCTCGGTCAGGTACTTGGCCGGAATGATCTCGTCGGTGTTGATGTCCGAACGGTCGAGAAACAGTATTTTGCCGTTGAAATTTTTCATGGTAAATTGATCCTTACTTCTTGAACAGCGGGGAGTTGGTGATGACTCCGGCAATCGCGCTCGCCGCCGCCGTGGCGGGGCTCATCAGGTGCACCATGCCGCCCTTGCCCATCCGGCCGTTGAAGTTCCGGTTGGTGGTCGAGGCGCAGCTTTCGCCGTTGGCCAGCACGCCGTTGCTCATGCCGAGGCAGGCGCCGCAGGTCGGGTTGGTGACGCAGAATCCGGCGTCCATGAAGACGGCGATGATTCCTTCAGCCAACGCTTCCCGGTAGATTTTCGGCGTCGCGGGCGAGACGATTCCGCGCACATCGGGGCTGATCCGTTTGCCCTTGAGAATATTTGCCGCAATGCGGAGGTCTTCCAGGCGGCCGTTGGTACAGCTGCCGATGTAGACCTGGTTGATCTTCGTGCCTTCCATCTCGCTCACCTTCTTCACCTGGTCGGGCTTGTAGCCGAAGGTGACCATGGGTTCGAGGCCGGAAACATCCATGGTGATGACCTTCTCGTATTCCGCGTCGGCGTCGGGGAGCCATTTCGAATATTCGGCGAGGGCCGCTTCTTTGCTTGCGAAATCATCCTTGATGAAGGGCCAGAGGTAGTCCACCGTCACCATGTCGGGGTAGCAGACGCCGCAGGTGCCGCCCGCTTCGATCGCCATGTTGCAAAGCGTCATGCGCGAATCCATATTCATCGCGTCGACCGCCGGGCCGGTGAATTCGATCACCTTGTCGGTGGCGCCGTTGACCGTCAGCATCCGGATCACTTCGAGGATCACGTCTTTGGCGAAAACCCCGGCGCGCAGCTTGCCGGAGAGCACAATCTTGAAAGTTTCGGGCTCGCGCATGGTGCAGACGCCCTTGAGGATGCCGACTTCAAGGTCGGTCGTGCCCACGCCCGCCGCGAACGCGCCGAACGCGCCGTGGGTACAGGTGTGCGAGTCGCCCATGATGATGGTGAATCCGGGGCGGACAAACCCCTTTTCCGGGAAGATCGCATGGCAGACGCCGTTTTCGCCGATATCGAAGAAATCCTTGATTCCCTGGCGGCGCGCCCATTCGCGCATGGTCTTACCCTGTTCGGCGGTCTTGGAATCCTTGGCCGGGGTGACGTGGTCGATCACCGCCTTGATTTTGGTCGGATCGAAAACACGGTCCTTGCCGATGGAAACCAGGTCGTTGATCGCGATCGGCGTGGTGATTTCATGGCAGAATACCCGGTCGAGCGACAGCACCCGGACTTTTGGCGCCGGAGTGTCGACGGTATGGGCGTCGAATATTTTCTGTGCCAATGTCTTTCCCATATTTGTTCTCCTTAAATTTTTCTGGGGTTCTTATCGTTATAAGATACCATCCGGACGACAAAGATTCAATATTTTGTTGAAATTTAATTATATTTAACCTATATTAAAAAAAATGAGGGATTGCAAGCGATGATCGAGAACAGAATCGGCCAAAAAATACGCGCCTTCCGCAAAGAGAAGCAGTTGTCCATCAAAGAGTTTTCCGGCATAAGCGGAATCAGCACCGCGCTGGTCAG
This sequence comes from Victivallis sp., assembly GCA_031556915.1. Lineage (GTDB taxonomy): Bacteria > Verrucomicrobiota > Lentisphaeria > Victivallales > Victivallaceae > Victivallis. Next base: position 1,910 of record JAVBSA010000436.1, on the reverse strand, counting down.
CCAGCTGGAACGCGGAATCGGCAATCCGAGTTTAAGCGTATTGAAATTAATCTGTAAAACGCTCGGAATTCCCCTCTCCTCCCTTTTCATCGAAGAAATCGACAACGCTTCTCTCATCTGCCGCAAGGAAAACCGGGAGCGGATGCACAACCCGGACGAACCGCAGGCGCTCTATTTCAGGCTGACGCCGGGCCCGTTGCAGTCCAACGTGGAGCTGTTGATGATGGCGCTCAAACCCGGCCGGGAAACCAACCGGGCGTTTTCGCAGCATTTCGAAGAAGAGATCGCCTATCTCGCCGACGGCGAAGCGACGCTCCTCTTCGAAAACGAAGAGTTTGCCCTGCGCCAGGGCGACACCGTGCGCATTCTCCCCGCCCGCAAACACAAACTCCGCAACACGGGGGACAAAACCGTGCTGGTCCTTTTCATCAAAAGCAAAACCAATTATTGAGAACTATGAAAAAATTCCTGTTCTTCGCTGCCTTCGCCCTGCTCTTGGCGGGATGCGCCGCCCCGAAACCTGAAATCACCCAGGTCAACACCATCGACTCGCTGCTGGCGGGCGTTTACGACGGCGATATGACGCTCGGCGAACTCCGCCGATACGGCGATTTCGGAATCGGCACCTTCGACAAGCTCGACGGCGAAATGCTGTTTTACCGGGGCGTCTTCCATCAGATCAAAGGCGACGGCTCCGTCGCGATTCCCGGCGACGACATGACCACGCCTTTCGCCTCGGTCGTCCGCTTCCCGCCCGTAAAGCGCCTTTGCGCCACCGGCGTCACGTTTGAACAACTCTGCCGATCCATCGACAAGACAGCACGCAACCAAAATATCTTCGTCGCCGTCGCCGTCACCGGGGAATTCACCGCCATGCACACCCGTTCGGTTCCGGCACAGAACAAACCCTACCGCCCCCTCGCCGAAGTGACCAGAACCCAGCCGGAATTCAAAATGGAAAACATTCGGGGAACCGTCGTCGGATTCCGCCTGCCCGACTATGTCAAAGGAATCAACGTTCCCGGTTATCACCTTCACTTCATCAGTGAAGACAAACAACGCGGCGGCCACATCCTCGGATTCCAATTGAAATCAGGCGTCGTCGAAGTTGCGGAAATCCACAATTTCCGCATGATCCTGCCGGGAAACGACGCCGCCTTCGCACAAACCGACCTCAGCAAAGACCGCTCGCGCGAACTTCGTGAGGTCGAAAGCAGCACTACTCGATAGTGAGCGGCAAATTGGGGTTGCCCTCTTTGCTGACGGAGAGCATCCGTTCGCCGCGCCCGGCGAAGACGGTGACAAGCTCGTTGGAACCCGCTTGCAGATTGAGCATTCTGGGGAACGGTTTCAGGGGGATCGCGTTTCCGTTCAAATACAGGGCTTTTACGCTCCCCGCATTCACATGAAACGGATAGTCGGCGGCGCGTTCGACGCGAATCTTCAACCGCACCGCGAATTCCTTGACGTTATCGCTTCCGGGGATCCGGATCCAGCTGGGCAGAAGGGTCGCCGGGTTCTTCATCGGCTCCCATTTGGCTTCGGCCGCCTGGAAAGCTCCGGGCTCATAGGGGCCGGCAACCATCGCTTTATCGCGGGGAACTGCTTCGGTTTTTTCCGGTTGTTTCCGGGTGGTGCACACCCAGAGGCGCTGGATTTTGCCGTCCATCATGAAATCGACTTCCACGGCGAAAAAGAGGTCGCCGGCCTGATAGATCGGGGTGTTCCGGATTCCGGCGGAGATGCTCAGGTTGGAGAATATCTGTCGTTTGGCCCCGATGTTGATGAGAGCGACATGGCGCACCCCTTCGAAACTGCCGAAGAGAAGCGGCAGCCGGTAGGTGGCGGCCACGGGGGCAATGGGGTGTTCGGTATCGTTGAACAAGGTCAGCTTCAACACCTGCTCCACG
>JAVBSA010000325.1:0-5278 GCA_031556915.1 Victivallis sp. | reverse complement strand
GATAACTGTTCCGGTGAAGCTGAAGAGCCTCCAGATTCTCCTCGAAATCCCCGGCGGTCACTTTGGCGTAATAATAATACCAGGTGCAATATCCGGTCAGGTTCGCCGTCGTGTCAAAGGGCTTCACCCCGGCCTTTCGGGCAACAGCTTCGGCATATTGCACCAGCAGCTCCCTCCAGTCGTTTACGGTTAAAAAGAGGATTTCCTCCGGCGTTTCATCCGGAGCAATGGAAGGCTGGCGCACGGCGATTCCGGTCAGGCGCCGCGCTTCGCGAACCGCCGAAAAGAAGGTGAGCGAACGGTTCGCGGTCACCGCGCCCGCCAGAACGAAGTGCGACTGCTTCGGGTCGCCGACGATGATCACATCCTCGCTCGGGAACTCGCCTTCAAACGCGGTGACGCTCTGAATCGAAGGCAGTTCCCGCGAGATGGCCATGTTGTTGGTGGTGGAATAAAGAAACACGACCGGCGCAAGGATATCGACTTCGATCTCCGCGCGGTAGCAGGGCTTTGCCGGAGACAAAGATGGCGTATTCATAGGAGAAACTTTCAGCGTGACAGGTGATAAGTGAGGACTCCGCCGGGAAACGCCGCCGTATCCGCGGTGAAGCGGAACAAGCCGTTTTCAACTTTGCCCGGAACAACTCCGACTTCGGAACCGTCGAGCGCGAGCGCGGCCACCCGCCACGGAGTTCCCCGGCATTCGAATTCCAGCGTCGCCGTGCAGCGTTCAACCAGGAGTTCCGGTGAAGTACCCCAGGCGCGAATCACGGTGGAGCTGTCGTAACGGGCCCCCGTCTGGCTGATGTTGCTGAGGTGGACGACGAGGATGCTGCCGCTTTCGGCCAGCACCTTGCCGTCGAGCGAAATCGCCGCCGCCGTCATAAATCGGGAAGCGTCCCTGACACGCATCGTCTTCACCGCAAGCTCTCCCCCCGCCGGCAGCGTCGCCGTCTCCGTCAGCGGAGTCGCGACGGCCAGCGTTCCGGCTTTGCCGTCGAGGCGGATTTGAGGATCAGCCTTCACCGTCATGCCGGGCCGCCAGAGCGTAACCCCCGCAGGCAGCTTCCGTTCCGCCGCATGGGAGCCGATCTGCGCGTTCAAGCCGAGATTGACAAAATCGCCCGGGTAGGACATCACCGGATTTTTCATGGAGAAGGGCGTCACGGGATAAGAGATTTTCCTCTGCGACGGCGCCAGGTCCCCCCGCAGGAACAGCGAAAGGATGATGCGGTCGCTGAGCTGCTGCATCGGGTCGTTGGAGGCGTCGAAGGAGTTCTGGCCGGGATTCCGGCGGATTCCCGTATCGGAATGGCTCCAGCAGAACCGCCACAATCCGCCCCAATCCTGCAAAGAAGCGTAAGCGCCCATCAGCGGTCCGCCCTCGGCCCGGAACCGGTTCGGGTTGCAGAAATTGAACTCGGTAACCGTGAAGGGTTTGCCGAAAATTCGGGTCGGCATCATTTCACGCGGCAAACTCGCGCCGCGCCGGATGGCCGAACCCTGATCGTGCCGCTGCGGCATATGCCAGGCTTTCTCCGGAAAGGCCGGGTGGGAGAAATACTGGTGCATGTCCACCAGGTCGAATTTCTCGCGGAGCCGGGTCAGCGGCGCATCCGTGATCCAGTTCAAACTGGTGAACATCGTTTTGAGGCCGAGCTCCTTTTTGACGAAATCGAGCTGGGCGTCCAGCGCGGCGTCCTGTAATTCAAACAGAAATTGCCGGAACAGCGTCTGGTCGTCGCCCTGCCGGTCCGGCTTCCATTCTTCGAATTTGCCGCGGTAGAGGGCGGCGTTTACCGGGTTCGAACTCCAATTTGCGCTGAGGGTGTCTTCATTCACCAGGTTCAGCGAAAGAAGCGCCGGGTCTTCCCCCCAGGTGAGGCCGGTGTACGGATTCCGGTGCGTCATCCAGAGACGCACGAACGCCTTCCAATCGGCCATCGCCCCGCCGTCGATGGGCAGCAATGCTTTCATCCCGGATTTGTAGGGCCGGTTGACATAGAGGTCGGAGGTGACGTAAATCCCGCGTTTCTTGCATTGGGCGAAAAGATAGTCGAGCTGATCGAACGTCTCCGGATTCGAGGCCAGCCGCCCGTCGTGATGGTGAAAGCGGATGGAGTTATATCCCATGCGAACGAGATACTCAACCAACCCGTCGGCAGTTTCCCGGTCGAGAAAATTGGCGGTAAAACAGAGATTGGCTCCGTAGAAACGGATCTTCTTTTCCGGCGCGTTCTCGAAGACGAACTCCCCCTGTTCATTGGAGCGGACGAAGCCGTATTTTCCGGCGGGAGCATCCTGCGGCACAACCTTTGAGAAGTCCAGCGGGCTCCCCGGCAAAATTTGGCGCTTCAACTCCAGCTTCCGCCAAACAGCGCCTTCCGTGATGGTGAACGGACCGCTTTTTTCCTGCGGGAACCGCACCGGCCGGTTGCTGAGCGTCACCCCCGCAATCATCCACTCCGTCTCCGGCGAGGCGGCGCGGAAGGTCAGCGAAACCGGATCGGGCCGGGAGAGCGCGAACGACGAAGCGTATAACGCCCGGTTTTCCACCTCGCAGGCGATCACGGCGTTGGGGAATGAGCCGACCGGGATCCAGTCGCCGCAATCGTTTTTCGCCTTCACCGGAATCGACTCGACCTTGCCGTCACGGTACTTCGCATCGATGAATCCGACCACGGAACCGGCGTTCCGGGAGACATGCAGCAGATTCACCGCGCCCGCCTCCGCCGCCAACGGCAGTTCCGTCTGATCCGCAATCATCTTTTCGGCGATCGTGAACGGAATCCCGCCGACTTGCAGTTTTTTCGCCGGGAACAAACCGTTCCGGGTCGCCGCCGGAGCAAGATCCACCGGCGTGCCAACGACCGGGCGGAGCTCGAGCTCAAATGCGACACTGCTGTTCCGCATCATTCCCGTGGCCGGGTTGCCGGCAAGGCGGATCGTAAGAGAGTTCCCCCACTTGCGGCTGTCCTGAATATAAGCGTTGAGGTCTCCCGACAGAACGAATTCGAAACCGTCGGCCTGCCGGACCGTCACAGCGCGCGCCGGACTGCCCGGGCGGAGAACCATCTCCTTCAACAGTTCCGGGACCGGCAGTGTTTTCCCGTCCACCAGGAGTCCCTCCAGAGGCAGCACCAGCGAAATGTCGGCGAAAATACCGTTCACCTTGACTTCCCGGTCGAACCGCCAATCGCATTCGATCCGGAACTTGTCCGGTGCGAGTTGTTTCACCATTTCAACCGCGACGCCGGGAACGCCCTCAAATTCAAACCGTCCGGTGAAGCGCTGGAAATCCGCGCCGGATTCCTTTTTGATCTCCCGCCACTTCGCGTTTCCGAGGAACGACCAGCCGGAGTTGACGATCGTGAATCCGCCGGAAGCGTTGCCGACGGTAAAGCTTCCGTTATCGGCAACCCGCAGGTTTCCGGACGGTTCCAGGGCGGATGCAACCGAAATAATAAGAGTTGCCAAACAACAAAAGAAGAAATTTTTCATGGATGCTCAGTCGCTTTTCTTATCCGGATCGAAGATGGATGTCCGGAGGGTCGAGCCGTTCATCCAGAAGGTGTACGGCTTGACGGCCGCGTGGCCGTCAACGAACAGAATGCCGCTGCCTTTATTCGGATGCTTGCCGGGCAGCGGGGTTCCCGAGGCGAAAGAACCGCCGTCGGCACAACGGGTATATGCGCCAAAAATCGGCCGGTAGAGAAGGTAGTCTCCACGGTTTCTATCGACGGAGCACATCAGCACCACTTTATTGGAGGGATCGATCGCACGGCCGATCGAGTATCCGACCTTGAAATTTCCTCCAATGCCGAAATGCACAAGCCCGTTCCAGAAGCGCCCGTCCAGGAAATAGTCGACAGCCGGCCGATCCAGAAGCGGACATTCAAAAATCTTGCTCTGCTTCATATGCATATTTGCCATATCATCGTTTGCGCCGAGGTACCGCCTCAGCAGTTTCGTGACTGTGACCGGTTCCGTGATCCGCTCCTGCCAACTGCTCTCCGCGTAGCCGGAGATCGGCATGAAGCCCTTGCTGTCGCCGACATACATCGCATAAGCGGAGCCGAGCTGTTTGGTGTTGCTGACACAACTGGCGCCCCGGCTGCTTTGCCGTGCCTGGTTGAGCGCGGGCAGCAGCATCGAAGCCAAGATTGCGATGATGGCAATCACAACCAGCAACTCTATCAATGTGAATTTTCTTTGTAGCATTCTGCACTTCCCTCCTTATTGTGTTCACGGATCCGGGTCTCTTATTATTTTACCCAAGATGACAGTGAATCACAATAGGATGCAAACAAAATTTGCTCCATGAAAAATGAATAAAGGTTCGGAATCGTGTAAGATCATTCGCCGGAGCGGCGTTTCCGACAGTCGAGCGGCGAGAAACCGCAGAACAGACGGAATTCCGTGGAAAATGTTTTGGCGTTCCGGTAGCCGACCGCGGCCGCGGCCTCTTTCACCAGCATTCCGGCTCGCAGCATTTCCGTCGCTTTCCGAAAACGGAACCGCTTCAGATATTGGTAGGGGGTCACCCCGAACGCATCCAGAAAATCCCGGTTCATATCGTGAATGTCGATTTTAAATCTTCCGGCGACCTCGGTCATGGAGACCTTTTCTTTGATCCGCGACTCCAGAAAATCACGGATTTCCTCCACATAGGACGCGCGGGCCTGGAGTTGAACGGCGGATGAGATTTTTTGCAGGATTTCCGATGCGATTCCGGCCAACTCGGGGAAGATGGCGGCAACCGGCTTCACATCCGCCAGATTCTTCGCTTTCTCGAAGAGCTTCCGGAAAAATTTCTCATCGTTCCATTTCAGACAGAACACCTGTTCCAGGTTGTAAATCCGGAGAAAGTCATCCAGCATACCGCCGACCCAAATGAACTCGTAATAAATACATTTCCGTTCGTCCGCATGCAGGAAAGCGTTTCTGCAATGCGGTTTGAACAACACGCAGTCTCCCGACTCGGCCAGCAAAGTTCGACTGTCGCTCCGAAAATACATCTCCCCTTCGGCGATGTAAAAGACGGACAGCTTTTGCGCCTGTTTCGTGCGATACTGATAATACTTTGAATACATGGTCGAACAGAGCATAACCTCCATCCGGCAGGGGCAGTCGGATTCGCCGCCGCCCGGAACGGTGAAATTGAGAAGATCAACGTTCTCCGGGTAGCCGGCTCCATAGGCGGCAAACGTGGGATTGCTTCTCCAACAGGTTCCCTTTTCCCGGTCAAGCGACGAGGAATCGTGAATGACTCTCACCC
>JAVBSA010000500.1:0-5889 GCA_031556915.1 Victivallis sp. | reverse complement strand
CGCGCCGGAACCGGAAATGCCGGCAAAAAGGCCAATGCACAACAATAAATCATTCTTCTCATCTTTTCCTCCCGATTTTGTTGGTCTGCCACCTAATGCGCAGTCATCCACAAAATCTTATGCGGCACGGAAAAGAAATCGAAGAAAAAGCCGGTCGACCGACCGGCGATGATTGGTATTATCTCAGTTCCAACTCTTGGAAGGCTTCGGCGCTCTTGACGTCGCCGATTCCGCCGCCCCAGAAAATATAGCCGTCGCGCACCTCCCCCTCGGAGTTGTTCACCAGGAAGGAGAATCCGATTTTCGTGCCGCTTTTGAATTCCGGCAACTCGCATTCGGCACGGTCGAGGTCGATGACGTAACGTGACAGGGTGCCGACCCGGTCGAATGCGAGCTTCGACTTCGTCAGCACCGCCGCTTTCGCCGACGAGGGCGACTCCACGCGGCTTCGCAGCACGATTGGGCCGTCGGCGGTATCGGCGATGCAATATTCCGAGAAGTCACTCGCCCGCCGCGAAACGTTGTCCAGCTTGCGCAAACCGATCTGAACGGAATCCGCACGCCAGACATCGAAGTTGCGGTAAGGTTGATGAAAAACCTTTTCGTCGGCGAGAACGATGAGCCGGATTTTGTCAGGCGTGTAAAACGCGCGCAGCGCCACGCGGACGTTCGACAGCATCGGCCCCTCCCACTGCTTCCAGAACTTCCGCCCGTCGTCGAGCCGGAGCCAGCCGCCGAGGGAATCGAAGCGCTCCGGCAACCGGAATGTTTCCGGCAGCACTTCGGCAGTCAAAACCTCCTTGCCGGGCGGAATCAGCCCGATGACGAGAGGAGTGGCGCTGCCGTTGCGATCCGAAACCGTCAGGTCGCACGGATCGCCCTTCGGGAAACAGCCGCTCAAATCGACCTTTATGCTCTGAATCTTCGAGGCGCCGGGGGGCACTTCGAGCGACTTCGACGGAAAATCCGCAAGAAGTTTCGCACCGGGCGGCAGCTGGAGCTCCGGCACAAAAAACAGCGTTTTGTCCCCGGCGTTGTTGAAGCGGACCGGCAGTTCGGCAATGGCGCTCCCGAACCGGTATCCCTCGTGCGTCCAGGTGGTTTTCTTGCGGAGAAAATCGAAGGAGAGAATACCGGGCTTGACCGGAAGCCGCCGGGGCCGGTGACCGCGGGCGATTTCCCGTTGGCGCATCGCCTCCGTACCGGTATGGAGAAACGGCTTGACCGCGTCAAGGCCGCAATAAAGATAGACCAGACCATCCGAAATCGGCCATTTGCCGCTTTCAGGCATAAGCCGCCTGCCGTCAATGGTTTCGCCCCGGTCGACCTTCAGTCCGGCGGGCGGCGCGAATTCACCCGGCCAGCGGCCGCTGTAAGCGACGATCACCGCACCGCCGTCACCGGCAAACACACGGTTGATCACCGCGCCGGAGCTGCCGGCGAGATCGCCGAGATATTCCGCATGCCTCAGCACCCGCGCAAGGTTGAGAAAGGCGAACAGATGCCGGTGCGGTGAATGATTCGCGTCGAACAGGCCGAAATTGGCCGGTGGCTCTTCGTAATAAGGAACCGTGAAAATCGAAAAGCGCCCGATGCCGGAGGCTTTGCATTCGATCGCCTTCATGGCGATCTGCGCGGCGATGAAACGGTCCTGGCCGGCGGGAGCGCGGTTTTCGCCGCCCGTCCACCCCATGCCGCCTTCGGTAACCCAGAACGGCAAGGTTCCGTTGGGGTCGAAGGAGATCATGTCGCGGAAATTCCTGATGTAGCCGACCATGCTTTCCGCCCCGTGGTAGGTGTGAAAACTGAAGATGTCGGAGTTGCCGATCATGCCGTTGCCGCAATAATTTTTCATCAGTCGGGGTGAAATCACGTTGCCGGTCATTGCGCCGCCGATGACCGGATAATCACCGGTGCCGGGTTTGCTTTTTTCGTAGACGAGCAGTTTCTGAAAGGCGGTGACCTGATCGCCGGGCATCCACGCCCCGAAGGAATTCTCCGGTTCATTCCAGACTTCAATGCCGTCGCGGAAGGCGGCGTACCGTTTCAAGAGAGCTCCGACGCTTTCTCCGGCGGCGGCGAGGTCTCGGGGATAGGGGAAGAAATCTTCCTCGTTCCGTTCCGGCGCCGAACCGGTCCAGCGCGGCGCTCCGTCGATCGAGTCGAGCACCTTGAACTTGTGTTTCTCATAGAGTCTGTGGAGCGTGTCGGCATTGCGGTTATTCCAGCGGAATTTACCGCGTTCCGGCTCGAGGATCCGCCACAGCGTGCGGTCGTGAACGCTCCGGATTCCGGCACGGGCCAGGATTTTCAGGTATTCATCGGAGATCATTTCGCTTTCCGTGCGGCGATTGACCGCAAAGTTGGTATCGACCATGAAATAGGGATCCGGTTCCCCGGCCGGTTCGTCGAGCACCATGTAACCGTAAACCGTCCCGAATTCCGGAAAGAGGATCTCATAAAACCCGCGTTCCACCGGCATCGGAACACGGAAATTCACGCCGTCGACCGGAACTTTGCCTTCGGCGGCCAATTTCCCGGCATAACCGGAAACCTGGTAGGCGACTTCACGGATTTTACCGGGGGCGGCGTGAAGCCGAAAGGCCGGAGCGTGCACTTTGCCGGAATAAGCCAGAAGCTCGGATGGCGCTTTCACTGCCAACGCCGGCGCCGCCGGAACCCGGAAATGAAAATCGCGCAAACGGGTCTCCACTGCGCCTTTGAGCGAACCGTTGTTCCAGAGCAGCGAGACGGTTTCGGCCGGATACCGGAATTTGCCGGTCGGGCCGTCGAATCCGCCATACCATTGGAAGCCCGCGTCTGCGGAACCGTGAAAGGCGTCGACCGTGACGCGCTGCCACTCGCCGCCATTGCCGGAAAGGGGCAAACTTTGATAAAAGACCTGACGCCGGAAATCCTGGACTTCAACGAAAATCTTGCGAACCGGGGTTTTGATTTCAAAACTCATTCCGTTGGCGCGGATTCCGCCGTAGAAGGCGCGGCTGACGCCGAGCAGCGTGCCGCCGTTGCTGAAATCGCCGGTCACGGCAAGCACGCCATCCGGCAACTGTTCCAATTTCCCCTCGGCGGCGGTCGGCCAGTCTTTCACGAGAAGCCGCCAGTCGCCGGAATCGTCGGGGGCGGAGTCGGAAAATTCACCCGGTTCCGCCAGTTTCCGGTTCTCCGTCGAGAGGGCAGCGGAACTCTTCCGGCCGATGATTTGCATATACTGGTCACTCCACTTTGTTTCTCCGGCGGGACCGCTGTCACCGAATGTTTTCAATTGCAGTTTCTTGAGCGGCGGCCGGAATGTTCCATCATTTTGGCCGCCCCAGTGCCAGAAGAACCGGGCGCCCGGCGGGGCGTCGAAGCGCTCGACTTCAAGGCGGTGGACGAAGTCTTTGCTGCCGCTGAGCGGATAAAGTCTCAGGAACCCCTGCCCGGAGCTGTCCACCGCGCAGACGCCGACGATTTTCGCCGGGGTGCGAAGCCGGAACGAGAGCGCGCCGATATCGGCCGCGGGCTCGAACGTCAACTCCATGCCGCAGGCTTTGCCGCCTTTGGAATAATCGGCGTCGACCTGCCAGACCGTCTCCCCCTCTGCGGTTTTCTTTTGCAGTTCGGCCCGCTGAGGCGGCGCTTCATGTTTGATCGGCCGCCAGCCGCGATCGGTCAGATCGGTCTGGCCGAACACGCACAGAAAAGAGAACAAAGCGACCGGAACGAGAATTTTTTTCATGCTTCTTCCCTTACAAAACAACTTGCATCTCTTCGCACTCCCAGTTATCGAAGGGAGCGACCGCCCATGCGCTTTTGCCGGCCGGGATGCCGATCGAGCCGGTGTGGCCGTCGGCGTATAACACATTACAGCGGTAGCCGTGCCTTCCGAGCGGCGTAGCATAGTAGGTGTTCGTATCCTTGACTTTGGCGTCGAACCGGTGGTAACCGGTCGTCAGGTCGCCGTTGTAGCCCGCTTCGGCGAACATCATATGAACGGAAGCTTTCGGCAGCCGCGAAATCTTGGGCGAAAGGTAATCCATATTCGTGGGATCGCTGACGGCGAAGTAGCCGGAAATCAGCCGGCGGTTATAGGAGTAGGAGGGGTTGGTAAACCAACTTTCTCCGGTCCCCGGTTTGCGCATCGAAGGACAGGCGAAGCTATTCTGCGACAGATACTCCAATCCGAAATGAAGCCAATTGTCATTGGCCAGCATCCGTGTCCAGACATAGCTCGTGCTGAACTTCATGCCGACCGGCATCAGGAATCCCCCACTGTCGTCACAGTAGAGCACGACGGCGGTACCGATCTGCTTGAGATTGTTGAGGCACTTGGTGCCGCGCGCCCGTTCCCGCGCCTGGCTCAGCGCCGGCAGCAGCATCCCGGCGAGAATCGTAATGATGGCAATCACGACGAGAAGCTCGATCAGTGTAAAATGACGTCTTTTCATTCCGCCCCCTTTTTTAGTTCCATATCGTTGAATTCACTGGTTCCGAATACGTTCCGCAAGGCTTCAAGAAAAGCATAACCATTCTCCCGGTCGGGTTCGAGATAGGAGCCTTCGGTCCATTCGTTCCAGGCGGTCACCGTGACGATCCGTTTATCCTCCGGCCGGGTGAGCAGAAATTCCTTCGCTTTGCGGAAGGCGTCTTCCAATTCCTCCGGCGTGAGTTCGTAGATACCGGTCCAGGGGTAGCCGCGCGGCTCGTACATATCGCTCTGGACGGTGCGCGGCGACGGATCCCAGCCGGTCATGACCGTCGGGTGGTAGTCGATGCCGTACTCGCCGGAGTGATCGAACCAGTAACCGGCGTTGTTCTTGAGGAGCGCCGCCTTGTCGAGCCACGGGAACCCCGAGAAAAACGAGTGTTCCCACCAGCCGTAGGGACCGCAGCCGTCGATCTTCAGGAGGTCGACCAGTTCCCGGCGGTTCATGCCGTAATTAGCCTGCAGCGGACTGCCGATCTCGGTGGCCTTGCGCCCCTCAAGCCGGTCGATCACCTCGCGCAAGCCGTGAAAGTTGCAATGGAAATAAATGCCGGGGAATCCGGCGGCGACGGCTTTGGCGCGGAACCGTTCCAACGCCATCGCGCATTCCCGGATGCCGCCGAAGCCGCGGATCATATTCGTCAGATTGAATACCGAAAAATAGGGTTTTCCGCCGATTTTCCAGTAATTGGGGTGACAGAAATAATCATCAACGATATGGGTGGTCATTCTGTCGAACTCCGCCGGGGTGATTTCGGCGGGCGCAAAGGTCGTCACATTGAATTCGTTCATCAGATAGGGAGCGGGGTGAAGGCTCTGCCGGGCATGATTGCACCAGACGATCGAAAATTTGAAATCGCCGAGATTCGGCGCCCGCAGAAACCCTTCCCGGAGCGCCTTTTCCCGGAATGCCCCCTCGCGGTTGTAATACCAGTCGAAGATAAAAGCGTCGACGCCGTGATTCCGAGCCGCTTCGATTTTGCGCGCCATGACGTTGGGGTCGGATTCGTCCTCGTACCCCCAGAGCGGAATCTTGGGCTGCCGGTGGTTTTCGAAGCGGGGGCGGGCGCATTTCACCACCTCCCACTCGGTCCAGTTCTTGCCGTGGACGGCTTCGTTGAGCGGATCGGCGTGCCAGTTGGGGAAATAGTAGGCTGCGACTTCGATGGAATCGTTTCTCTGCTGCATAGTCAATCTTTCTCCTTGTAGCGTTGCTCTATATTATACGCGATGCGAACGGGGAAAGATATGCAGATATTTAATCATTTTAGTTTATTGGAAATATTAAATTTTAGCCTTGCTTCGGCGAAATTCCGACGGGGTGACGCCATTTCCGGCCCGGAAAGCGCGGTTGAAGGAGCTTAAGTCGCCGAATCCTGATTTCCTGCAGATTTCGAGGATGG
>JAVBSA010000695.1:0-5325 GCA_031556915.1 Victivallis sp. | reverse complement strand
TTAACTGGTAATGCCATTTTTTTGACCACGAAATACACGAAAAACACGAAAGGGGAGAGGGAAAAATTTCGTTTTGATTTTTTTTCGTGTGTTTCGTGTATTTCGTGGTCTTTTAAATGAAGAGTATTGGACATGTCGGACGCTTCGGACATGTCGGACGGTCCCAGGCGTTTGAGCTGACTGCCCGGCCCCGAAGCTTTGTACTCGCGGTCAGCGCAAACCGCATCGTCCGACACGTCCGACTTATCCCTCTGTTTCCGGCTGGCGCTTTGCACATGCGTCAGCGTCAAACGCCCCAAGGGGCGGGGGATTTACCCCCCTCGAATAAAGCTTCAGCTTTAATGCTCTGTTTCACACTGTAACATGTCGGCTTGCCGACTAGAAGTTCGGAAGAGGCTGCAACAGGCATCCTTATAACGGCAAGTTGCACACTGCATGGAGCCGAACAGCACCAAAACAATCCAGGATGTGCCGATCCCCTACTGTTTCATCGATAGAGAGAACCTCGCCCCGGTTCCGTGCGGTTACAAAGGCCAATCGTCTTCTTTTGGCTGATGTGCCAAATTTCGTGCCGGATATGAATAAAATCGCCGATTTAATTCATTGGATATGCAAAAAAATTCACTTCCCCTGTTGCCTCTCTGCCTTATTTGCCGTATAATAGTGAATGAAGCCAGAAAGCAGGATCCGCTTATGAGTAAAAATATTACAACACACGATATCGCCCGTTTGGCGGGAGTTTCGCAAAGCACCGTATCCCGGGTCATTAACCGCCAAAGCGGAGTCGCTTACGAAAAGCGGCAAAAAATCTTATCCCTTATGGAGGAATTGCATTTCGAGCAAGACACGCTCCGGAAGAAGCTGCCTGTACTAATCGCCATTTGCCCATTGCCGGAGCAGCGTGACATCATGACATTGGATTTCTTCAGCACCCAGGTCGCCGCCATTGAATCCACGCTGGCCGCTCATGGGATCAAAACTCTCCGGCATATGCTCAAGCCGGATGCCGAAACGCTGACGCGAACGGAAATCAACTACGGGGTTTCCGGAATCATTCTGGTCAATGTGCCCAGCCGGAAGCTGATTGACCATTGCCACGGCACCGGAATTCCGTTTCTCGTCAGCACAGGGAAAATGCCTCCCTATGCGCCGCTTTGCGACACGATCGGTCCGGATGAGGAAACAACAGCCTGGATCGGCTGCAATTATCTGCTGGAACACACCGACCGCATCGGTTTTCTTTTTGCCCGGAGCAATGCGACGCGCATGAATCATTTTCTCACCGAACTCGGGAAACAAAACTCTGCGCCGCCTCAACCGGAGCTATCCCGCCTCGTCCGCGACACGACCACGCCGGCCTTTCTTGAAGAAGCATACCGGATGATCAGAACCGGTCCGTTGCCGCGGGCTCTTGTCGTTGACAATTACGATTCGGCATTGGCGATTCGAGTGGCGTTTGAATTCAATCGGATCAAATTCATGAATTATCTGCTCATTCTCACATTCTCGCACTATCCCCAACAGGACCAATTGCCGTCCCTTTACCAGAACCCCCGCCAGATCGGGGAAAAATCCGCCCGGCGGATGATTGAAAAACTTGCGGCCCCGGAAGATTCACCACACAATATAAGAGTTCCCATGTCTTTGCGGAATATCGTTACGCCAAAGGAGAATTAATGCGTTACCAGCTCGATCAATTGGAAATGGAAGGTGCAAACTTCCGCAAACAGGAATGGCGGCCGCTCCTGTGTTATACCGCAGAACTGCACGGCAAAAGCATTCATTCGCCGCGCTTTCCGTTTTCCCATCCCTGGGAGGAAATCGGGCCGGGATATCATAACGCACCGGCATTCGGGCATTGGGATATTGCCCACGCAATTCTCGACTCGTGCGTCGCCGAGCCCGAACACGTTCGCAACCAGATCCGCAACCTGTTGGCCTTGCAGTTGAATGACGGGATGATCGGCGGGACCGTGTGGATGCGGCCGGAGGCCCCGGATATCAATCTATACAATTTCCCCCCGGTATGGATTCACGCCGTGGATGAATTCTGCCGTATCCATCAGGATTACCGCCTCGCGGCGGAATGCCTGGAGCCGCTGCAGCGGCAGCTGCTTTGGTTCGAACGCAAACGGCGTGCGCGCGGCGGCGGTTTCCGCTATACCGATCTGGAGGCGGAAACATTTGAGAGCGGCTTGGATCAGGCCGCGCGTTTCATCGGAGATTTTCCGCACGATTCGGCATTTGTCGATGCCAGCTGCCAGGTGCTTTGGATGTATGATACGCTGGCGGCATGGTCCGGCCGCCTGGGAATGGACCCAAAGCTTCCTCTTGTCCGGGGCGAACAATTGCGCGCCTGGATTCAGAAGAATCTTTTTCATGAGCGCACCGGTTTCTTCCATGACGCCTGGCATATGAATGCCCCGGAGAAGGGCGGCTGGGGATTCGATGGCATATGGGCGCTGGCAACCGGTGCGGCGACGCCGGAACAGGCGGCGCGGGTCATAGATGAAAATTTGCTCTCTCCCGAACGGTTCCTCACGGCTCATCCGCTGCCGACGGTCCGGCTCGGAGATCCGCTTTTCGAATTGCGCATGTGGCGAGGTCCGGCCTGGAACAGCATGACTTATTTCGCCGCATATGGCTGCGCCCGATATCATCGCCCCGACGCCGCGGTGATTCTGCTGGAAAGAACATTGGATGCAACAGCGCTTCAATTTGACCGAACCGGCCGCATCTGGGAGTTTTACGATCCGTTCGGCGGAGCGCCGGAGAGGCTGCAGCGCAAGCCGGAGAGTGTATCCGAAGCGGGTCCCTGTCCCGATTACCTCGGCCATAATCCGCTTCTGGCCATGTCGCGGCTGTGGGAACAATGCCAAGATCGAATTCGTGCAGACTTCCGGGCCCATCGCGAAACACAAGGGGCAATCCCGCCCCCTGAAAACGTAACAAGCGTTCCCGTATTCGTAACAATTTGAACAATGACTTTTCCCAGGAAAGAGAGGCTGCCATGCACAAAGACAAATTCACACTGATCGAACTTCTGGTCGTTATTGCAATCATCGCGATTCTCGCCGCCATGCTGCTCCCGGCGTTAAACAAAGCCCGCAGCAAGGCCCGCGACACCCAGTGCGTCAACAATCAGAAGCAGATCGGCGTCTATCTGCAAATGTATATCGCCGATAATTCGGATATCGCCCTGGACGCCAACCGGAACATCAACCCGGCCGATTGGTCGGGCAAGTGGCAGGATATGTTGATGAAATACTATATGCCAAACGTCGAGACCAACGACAACTGTTATTCGATGTCGGTCGACAGTGAAGGCAACCGGATGCCGCATGGAATATTCGCCTGTCCGAGCAGTTCCAAATACAGGATAAATGATGCGAGCAACCATTATGGAATCAACGAGCGCGGCTACGCTTCGTATTCGCGCGGAGGCTCTCCGGTGGTGGCCAAGGTCGGCAAGATCAGGCGCCCCGGGATGCGCGCCATGCTGGCGGATATCAGCCGGTATGAGATCGGCGCCTGGCCGGATCCGGCTTTCAGCGCAACCAAAGACTCCATGGTAAACGATAGTTCCTGGCGCCACATGAACAACAGCGGTGCGAATGTGACTTTTGCCGACGGTCATGTCGAAGCGCGCTCCGCCGGCAGCATTCCGACCGACTACAATAGCGACGACGGTTACTTTTTCCGCGCGAGAAACGAGCCGAGCTATGAATGATTTGATTCGAATCCGGGAAAAGCGATCTGATATTGATATCCACGTAAAAAACTGAAATCATCCTATGAAACACTTTATTTTCGGACTTTTGGCGAATGTGTGCCTGATTGCGCTCCTCCATGCCGTGCCGCAGAAATATGCAACGGCGAGAATTGATGTCGAATCCTCCGACCGCTCCAACGAACTGACGCCGGCGGCGTGCAGCGACGGCGGGAAATTGATTAACTTCGACTGGCTGTCGAACGGGAAATGGGGCGTTTACGCCAATTTTCCGTTCGGTTCCGAGCCGACCGCCGGGGATTTTACGTTCCGCTCCGCGGTTTCCTGTTCGGCAAAAATTTTGCTGCGGGGCCCATATTGGCGGGACGGAAACCGCGTTTTCCCTTTTCCGGTTACTTATTCTTCGGTAAGCATCAACGGCCGGGAATTGCTGAGTTCGTCCGTTACCGTCACGCACGATGGCAGTTTGACATTTCCCGGCGAATTGACGGCGGGCGAGTCGATCAGAATCCAGGTGCGCTATTCGATGGAGGAACGGTTTCTGGATCGCGGGGAGACCTTGCCGCTGGATCTGCGTCCCACTGCCAATATGGGGTTTGCCGACCCTGTCGCCGGTGACGGCGAAGGTGGCTGGACCGACCAGGGGAGCAAACGCGATCTGTCTTTGATGATTCCCGGAGAACGGACGTTTGACGGTGCGAAATTCGATCTTATTGATCCGGCCCAAAATCGGGGGAAAGCGATCCTCGCGTTTGCTTCCACGGAGATTTCACCGAAAATCAACCTGAAAAAAGTCTCGCTGCCCGTTCCGCTGAATTCCGGCTTCACCCATTTGTATCTGCTGCACACTGCCGGTTACGGCAGAGGCAAAGCGCAGGCCGCGATCATCCGGTGCACGTTTGAGGACGGTGCGCAAAAAGAGTTTCCCGTGCTTTCCGGACATGACCTCGGCGACTGGTGGCGGCCCATCGCGCTGCCCAATGCGGCGGTGGTGGAACGTTTCCCGTTCGATAATGCGTCGGGCGGCTATTACCTGTCGCAGTTCCGCCTCTCGGATGAACGCAGGCAGATCCGGGAAATCGAGCTGGAAACCTGTGCGGGAGAAGCGATCTGGCTGGTGCTCGGCGCCACGCTGGGAAACCGGGCGCTTGACCTGAAAAAAGTCGAAGCGAAATCTCCGGTGTTCATAGCCGGGGAATCCCGGGATTGGCGAATTTTTGCTGAGCGCGATCTCACAGTCAGGCCCGGAAGCATTCTGGATTTCGGCGATCTTTTCGAATTCCGTCCGATCACCGCCGGGGAACGTGTCGTCATTGCGAACGGCGTTTTTATGCGCAACGGCAAACGCATCCGCTTCACCGGCTGTTCCAGCACAGAATCCGATACGCTGGGAATCTATGACAAGAAGCAGATCGAAGAGTATGCCAAACTGATCCGGCGGCAGGGATATAATCTGTACCGCCCGCATTTCCTGGACTTCTTCCTGATGGAGGGAGCGGAACGCGATCTTGAATTCAATCCGGAAAATCTGGACAAGTTCGACTACCTGATTCATTGCCTGAAACAGGAAGGCATATATCTGTATCTGGACGCGA
>JAVBSA010000208.1:0-8846 GCA_031556915.1 Victivallis sp. | reverse complement strand
TCATCCTGCAGACCATCAGCTACAGCCCCGATGTGATCGACAACTCCATCCCGATCAATTTCAGCGTGAAGGAACAATCCGCCATCAAAATCGTGGATTCGGCGCTCAACCGGCAGATTCCGTTTTTCCTCAAACCTTTTCTGGAAGATTACTACTATCTGGCCACCGATCAGTTCGTCACGCCGCGGGATCCGGAAGAGGGAGCCAGCGTCAACGAACCGTTCGACATCACGTTTTACCGGCGTTTGAACAGGGGATTCCGGGTTGGAACCCATCGGAAAGGCTTTAAATATCTTCATATTCACGGCGCGCACGATCCGATCAGAACCGATGACAACCTGGAACTCAATCAGAAAACAATGAAGCTCCGGCAACTGCGGGGTTCGCTGAAAATCGTCGAGCTGCTGATTTCCAGGTTGAAGGAGGCCGGTTTATACGACAACGCCACCATAGCCATCACCGGCGACCACACGGAAAGCTATACCCCGGAAGTACTTACCTTCTTCAAAAGAAAGAACGCCCGACAAGAGGAACTGCGTTACAACTCGATTCCATGCAAAGTCTCCGAGATTGCCGGAACCGTTCTCAAAGCCTGTATTCCGGAGGAAAATGTGTCGTCTCTCTTCGATTTACCGCCGGTGTGGGGCGACGGGAATTGCCGGAAAAGCACTCCGGGAGCAGACCTGGTATTTTCTTCATGGCAAACGGCCGGCGGCACTTCCTTCGACGAATTCGAGATGTATTCGAAAGCATTTATGCTGGATGGACATAAATTATTCATGGAACCGGACTTAGATAGGACAGAATCAACTCCGCTGCCGGAGAATCTGATTTTGTCGGCCAGGAATACCGCTTCCGGGAAATGTTGGGAAAGCTTTGCCCGCCCGGAAAAATATCTCTATCGGTACCTGGTAAGTTCCGAGCTTGCCTTACCGGACGGAGTCTATCAGATCTTCATCGGCGGCCAGAACGAGAATGACAATACCGGGCTCTGGAGCCTTCCTGAATTTCTGATCCTTGAAAACGGGCAACCCCGGTTGGCAAAGGAACATCCGGATACCAAGCCCCGTCCGCTGGCGCCCGGCGAAGAAATCCGTTTCCGCCCGTTGCACTCATATCCGCAACTGCTTCTGCCGGAAGACGCAACCATCCGGAACGACGCCCTTACGCCGGGGGAAAATTTTCGCCTGGGAATCCGGCTTCCGTCATTGTCCGGGGAGGCTGTACTGACCTTGGCGCTGAAATGCCATTCCACCTCCGCCGGAACACTGACGATTTTCGACGGAATCAACGAGTTGGCGCAATTTGCCGTAAAGGAACCGAGCGAAATGACAATTCCCCTCCGCCTCCTTCCGGGAGGCGAACGAATTCTGGATTTACGGTTCGAGTTTCTCCCCAAGCGCCGCAACCGGGACGATGTCTGGCGCCCGCGCATTCAGGTGCAGAAGATACAACTCATGTGATCCGATAGGCTCTGGACACAAAAAAGCCGTTCCGGTTCTATCGGAACGGCTTCGGGAATCAGAACCGGCTCCAGGGGGGCTTGGCGGAGAAGACCTTGCGGATCGCTTCCATGTCGAACTTGGCGGTGCGGTCGTAGCAGTATACGCCGTTTTCTTCCTGTTCGACGTCGGTGAGCTGGGTGTAGCAGTAGCCGGAGAGCTCCTCCATGCCGACCAGGGCGAGCGTGAGGTCGTGGATGCGCTGGAAGGCTTCCGCCTGCGATGCGGGCGCTTCCCCGTAGCCCCAGGAGTTGGCGGCGAAGGGTTTGCGGTCAGCCGGAATGTACTTTACGCCGCCGTATTCGTCGACGATGTAGGGCTGGCCGTTGTAGGCGCAAAGCTCCACTTCGGGTTCTTTGCAATAGATGGGGCTGGTCCGGAGTTTTCCGACGAGCTCGGTTGCGTTCTGGCTGTAGTTATGCACCGTCCAGAGATCCGTTTTGAAATGGACGTAGCCGCTGGTCCCGTTGACCGGGCGGGTGGGGTCGAGCCGCCGGGTGAGGTCGTAGACGTCGCCGATGATGCGGCGGTGTTCGTTGATTTCAAGCCAGTTGGTAGTTTCGTTGAAGGGCGTCCACGCGATGATCGAGGGGTGGTTGACGTCGCGCTCGATCACCGCGCTCCATTCGGCGAAATAATCGCGGAAGCAGCGGTTGTAATCGGCCGGAGTTTTCCTGAAATGCTGCCAGAAAGCCATTCCCCAATCCGGGAATTCCGCCCAGGTGAGGTAGCCGAGTTTGTCCGCCCAATAGTGGAACCGTTCGTCGAAGATCTTCTGGTGGAGTCGCGCGCCGTTGAATCCGGCCCCGAGACTGAGCTCGATATCGCGCTTGAGCGCCTCATCGGTGGGAGCGGTCCAGATCCCGTCGGGGTAGAACCCCTGGTCGAGCACGAAGCGGACGAAAAGCGGTTCGTTGTTGAGGTAATAGCGGTCGCCCTCCACATGGATTTTACGGAGTCCCGCATAGGACTCCACCCGGTCGACCGTGCGGCCGTTTTCATCCGTCACCTCATAGACGATCTCGTAGAGGAAGGGATGGGCCGGACTCCAGGCGACGGGATTCGCCAGCTTGAGGACGAAGGGGATGCCGTTCCCGCAGGCGGCAACCGTTTCCGCCACCGGTTTGCCTTCGGCGAAAATGACGGTTTTGAGTTTGCAATTCCGGCCGGGCGTGAAGAAATCCGGGGTGAAAACGAAACTGCCGCCGTCGAAATCCGGCGTCGCGCGACACCGGACAAGTCCATTGGGATCAACCCCTTCCATCCAAACCGTCTGCCAGATTCCGGTAGTGCGGGTGTAGCTGCACCCACGGGAGCCGAACCAGGGGGCCTGTTTGCCGAAGGGCTGGTTGCCGCCGCGGAGATCGTCCGCGACCTTGACGACCAGGTGATGCGTTTTGCCCGGCTGCGCCTTGCCGGTTAAGTCGACAGTGAAGGGGCTGCTGCCGCCGACGTGGCGGGCGACCGGGGAGCCGTCGAGAAAAATTTCGCATTCGTAATCGACGCTGCCGAAGTGGAGCAGGAGCTTTTTCCCCGCCCACTCCGCCGGAATGGCGATTGTCCGGTGATACCACATCATCTCGATGAAATCGGTATGGCCGACTCCGGAGAGACGGCTTTCGGGGCAGAAGGGCACGTTGATCGGCTGTTCGAAGCCTTCACTTTTCTGCCAGCCCTGTTCGGAGCCGCTCTTGCCGGAATCGAAGCGGCAGCTCCAGTGGCCATTCAAATTGATCCAGTTTTCCCGCACAAACTGAGGGCGGGGGTATTCGGGGCGCGGAATGTTCATATTACAGCTCCTTTGGTTGCATATAATATAGAATCATATGCATCAAGTTTGAATAGACAAAATCCACCTTTTCATGAGGAATATGAACACTCCATTGAAGCCGGCCCCCGTCGGCTTCCTTACAGATCGGTCAGGGAACGAAAATTTTTGACGCGGTGAAGAGTCAGCCAGTTCCCGTCGTGCGCATTGGGGGAACGGTCGTCGCCGGAACGGCTCAGGATCAGGAGATCGTCGCCGTCAAAAAGCAAACTTGCATAATGGCGGCTGGCCGTGGGGCCTTCGGTTGCGACGGCGGCCAGGCCGGCGCTGCGGTATTCGAAGCCGTTGCGCGAGTAGAAGAGCTCGAGCCGTTTCCGTTCTCCGCAATGGACCGGATGGAGCGCGTAACTGTCGATCGCATGGGTGCCGACCATCCAATAGAGTTTCGAGACGGGATCGTAGTCGGCGTGAAACTTCATCTGTCCGCCGGGGAATGGAATCAGGAAAAGCGGTATTTTACCGCCGGGCAGAATGACCGGTTCGATGGCGAGGGAGCCGTCTTTCCGCTCGACGCCCTTCAACAGGCCGGCGAGATTGCCGATTCCGGTCTGGGCGCGCATCAGGAGATAGAGCGTCCGGTCTTCGGGATCGTAAAGCCGGTGTTCCGGGTCGTAGAGGCGGATAAGACTGCTTTCCAGTACTCCGAACTCCCCGCCCTCATAGTTGCCGTCGGGGAAAAGCGGCCGGGGATCGAACGCTTCCGAGAAGGTCCAGGAGACGGGATCGCAAAGATCGGCCTCTTCGTCAGCGGACATAAGCACCGGAGCCACGCCCGGCCAGGGAGCCCCCGGAATCCGTTTCTCGTAGACCGCGTACACTTTGGCGTGGCGGCAATCGACCCGCCCGGCGCTCTGGTGCCATTTGAATTCCTGTTCCAAAACGGCGGGTGACGACCAACTTTCACCGTTGTCGGAGCTGCGGGAGATCAGCAGCCGTCCGCTTTGCCCCAGCACATAGAGATACTTTCCCGCTTTGAAAAAAATCCCGTGCCACATCGGCAGCCGGGTGCGGCTTTCGCGCCAGCTTCCGCCATGGTCGTCGGAGAGAAAGATGCGCACCTGGTTTCCGGTCGGGTGGTCGCCGAAGTCGGAACGGGGCCCCTCCAGCTTCTCCGTGCCGGGACCGCCGAGGTCGAAGCCGGCCACGATCCGGCCGTCGAACCCGTGACAGAGGGCCGGGGTGAAGCAGAAGACGCCTTCCGGGTAAGGCGATTCAAAAAAAAGTGTCTCGTCGGCAATCAGATGCATATCATATTCCTTTGCTTTATTGGCGGAGTTTCAGAAGGTTGAAGAGCGCCGGATTTTTCCCGTCGGCAATACCGTCCCCCCAGCCGAGATATCCGTTCCGCTTCGCGCGGTCCCCGCTGTTGACGACGAACGCCGCGCCGACCAGGCGCCCGCTTTCCAGCTTTTCGACGCCGAGTTCCGAAGCCGGAATCTCAATCCGGTAGAGCGAAATGCGTTTGTCGCGGGTGAAACAAAGTTCCGTCTTCTCCGCCACACCCTCCTCTTTTTTCGGTTCATGGCGGTAGACTTTCGCCCCGTCTCCGCTGCTCGAAGCGCAAAACTCCCGGAACTCATTGTTGTTCCCGTTACGCAACTGAAGCGCAACCTGAACCGAATCGGAACGCCACGCCTCTTTGGCTCCGTGGTCGCCGTGGTGTTCCGGGTCGTCGACCGCAACTTCAATGCGCAACGCTTCCGGGCTCCATGACAGGCGGAACTTTGCATCGATGTCGGCTTTCGGAACGGCAACGGCATACCACTCCGTCATCGGAATCCATGCACCCGGTTCGCGGCCAACGACGAGTTCGGCCGGACTCTTCCTCCGCTTGACCGCAACGGTCATGGGCGTCGCGTTGCCGAACCGGTCCGTGAGCTTGAAGACGGAGTAACGATCCATCGGCAGCGCTTCCGTAAAGGCGACGGTGAAAATGAATTCATCGCGTGTTCCCGCCCCCGCCGCGACCGGGCCGGCGGGAAACTCCGCGATGGCGGCTCCCTTCGGCAGTTCGAGGATCGGTTCCAGCGTCACCGGTTGATCCGAAAGGTTGTTGAATCGTACTTTCAACGTCATCTTCTCTCCGGCCCGAACCAGATAACCCTCCCGGCTGTAAATGAGTTCCGTCAATTCGTAGTCCGGCTGGATCACGACCGGTTTTGCGGCGCGCGGAGTTGCTTTGTACGCCTTCGCCAGCCGATAGAGGCGCATCGCGTTGGTGTCGCACTCGAGCTTGAAACCTTTGTCGAGCCAGAGGTAGACGACGCCGTCTGCCACCGGGAGTTTCCCCTCTTTCAGCGCAAGCGGTCTGCCGTCGATGCCGGTGATGCGTCGAAGCGTCATTCCCGGCGGCAGGGTCAGCGGTTCCGGGGCAAAATCGCGCCGTTTCCCCATGTTCGCCCTAGTATCGAGCGCGACATAAACGCATGCGACCGTTTCGCGGTTGTCGGAAAAGACGCGGCAGCGCGTCGCGCCCGGCAACGCGAGGTCGCCGATATATTCCTTGTGCGCAAGCACCTGCGGCAGAAACGTATAAGCGGCGAGCGAACGCAGCGGCGTCCGGTCGCGCCCGATCATGCCGAAGTTCGAGCTGCTTTCGCCGTACCACTCGGTTTTGAACGGAAAATAAGCCGCCGCGCCGAGGGCCCGGTATTCGATCCCTTTGCCGACGATTTCGGCGGCGCTGAAGATATCGTCGTTCCGGCCGGGACGGCCGGCTGCCTGCCACGGCATACCGGATTCGGTGATCCAGTACGGAATCCCGGCCCGGGCGGGGGAGACGGCCAGCTCGTCACCGCGCATCTGCGTCACTTTCGCCTCCTCCTCATCGGTGCGGGTGTAGGTGTGGAAGCTGATGACGTCGGAATCCTCCGCCAGGCCGTTTTCGAGACTGGTCCGGTACATTCTCTCCCGCTTCGGGTTCGCGAAACAGCCGCCCATGAGCAGTGTTCCGACGCGGTCATCCGCATACCGGCGCGACACAGCTTTGGTCAATGCGGCCGCGAACTCCGGCGGGAAGTTATTGCCGAACAGAATGTCCGGTTCATTCCAGACTTCGAACGCCTCGACCGCGGGCCAATGGCGGGCCATTTCGCTCACGCTCTCCGCAGCAAGGATCAGGTTCCGCGGATAGATATTGCTGCCGTAGGAGTATCTGCCGGTATTCACGCCGGCCAGGAAAGCGTCTTCCCCGCTGGCGAGCCGCCGGTTCCACGCGGGCGTGTCATGCGTCACATCCTGTACCCGCAACCCGGCTTCGGCCGCAAGGCGGCGCGCCATTTCGTAACGCCCCTTGCGGGCGTTGAAATCGAGTTTCCCCGGTTCCGGGTTCAGTTCGCCCCAGCCGATCCGGTCGCGGTGGCGGACGATGCCGCTGCGGACATAGATCCGCATGAGCTGCCGGACCTGTTCCTCGCTCATGCCGGAACGCGAAGTCGGAGAGTCGATGCCGAAATAATCGTCCGGTTTTCCCTGAAAAGAGTCGACGGCCACGATTCCGTGACTTTGCCCGAATCCCGGCAGGTCGAGCTCGTAGAAGCCCGGTTCCGGCGGCAGCGGTATGGAATAGGAACGGTCGGCCGGATCGAACAGCGCCTTGCCTGCGGCGATTTTTTTACCCGCATAATCACGGAATTCATAGCTTCCGAGCCGCGGATCGGGCTGCAGCGGGCCGCACAGCAGGACAAGCCGCAGCGCTTCCGCCGCGCGGGGGGAAACAAAACAACGGTCGGGCGGCGGCGGAGCCAGCTTGAGCGGAATCTGCGCATCCGGCGCTGTTCCGGCCAATTCGATGTCCCGGAATTCCGCCTTGCCCCGAACCTCCGGGAGCCATGCTTTCCGGATCATCAGCGAAAACTCGCGGACCGGCGCACGCACGACTCCGTCATTGGGGCCTCCCCAATGGCGTCCGGCACGATCGTCCAGCCGAAAAGCGAGCTTCTGCCACTCGTCCGCCCGGCCGGAGAGCTTGCCGCCGGTGAACTGATGAGTCTGCCCGGCGGAATCCCGGATTCGCAGCATGATCCGCTCACTCTCCGTCCGCACATGCAAACGCATCTCCTGAAAAGCGGGGTAATCCAGAGTCGTGCCCTTTACGGCGACATAGTCGCCTCCGCCGACGAAATCGCCTTCGAGCCGGATTGCGTCAGGCCCGGCCGCAATCGATCCGGAAGCGCCGGCGAACTCCGGCCCGTTGGAGAAACTCCATGCTTCGGGAGCGAACACCAATTTCAGCCCTGCCTCCGCTGCGGGGGCAAGCAACCCGGCGATCAGGGCGGCAAGGCAGATGATCCGTTTCATGATTACTGCCACATCTCCTTGTTGACGGTGTATCCGAACGTGACGCCGATCGCCCTTAACTCGGCCTGGTTCAAGCTTTTGACGTGTCCGTCCATCGCGGCGATGTTCGCCCGGTCCGAGTGCGCCTGAAAGACTCCCGGCTGGGAATTGTTGGTGAAGTGAACCTGATAGGACATGGTGGTTTTATCCGTCCGCAAAGCGTCGGCGGCCAGCAGCGCCTCCGAAGCACGCTTGACCCGTTTGTACTGAAAGAAACTTTGGTTCCAGGTAGCCGCCGCGCCGGCCGCCGGAGGGGCCGAGGTCGCACCGTTCCAGATGAAACTGCCGACCTGCGGATCGACCGGCTGGCCGTAATTGAAACCGTAGGTCCTGGTATACCCGGAATTCGCCGCGGTGGCCGCGGCGTCCTTGGGCGGGTGTCTGATGATGTCCCCATCCGACGGGCAGAACATGACCTCCCAGGAGAGATAGCCGGGCGAGTTGAACAGGAGCGCGCGTTTTGCCGCCACCCCGGACAACGACGTCGCGTGGCTCAGCACAATCCCCGCACTCGCCGGGCCGTAATAAGTTGCGTCGCCGTTGGCGTAGTTGACCATGAAGCCATCACTGTCATTGGAATAGAGTGTGGAAGCCATGTTGACCTGCTTCAGGTTGCTGACACACTTGGAGCCCTGCGCCTTCGCCCGCGCCTTCTGCAGCGACGGCAGCAGCATCGCCGCCAGAATGGCGATGATGGCGATTACAACGAGAAGCTCGATCAGTGTGAATTTTCTCTTCATGCCGGCTACTCCTTCTTTTGTTTTGTTGTGGAACATATTCGTCCGGTCCATAAGAAGCTTCTACCTTTAATTATACCCCGGCTGTTGAAAATCGACAATACGAAACATCGTACCGGAACGGACATTTTTTGATGTTTCCGGACAATTCCCTTGCAAAACGGACATTCCGCTTGTAATCTTATATCAGGAGGCCGATATGAATCTGGAAATCAACGCCAGCGACAATATCCTGCGGGAATTCAATCCCCTGTCCGAGCGGGCGTTCAACTGCGCGGAACCGCTCCGGATCGGCATGCTGAAAATCCGGGTGATGAGCTGCCATTTCAGCTTTCAGGAGAGCGGCTATACGGTTGTCGAGCACGAACATCCGCACTACGAAATCGGTTTCATGCGGCGCGGCTCCATGGAGACCTTCCTGGACTCCTGCAAGGTGCTGTC
>JAVBSA010000461.1:0-6559 GCA_031556915.1 Victivallis sp. | reverse complement strand
CAGCCAGGCATCCCCCGGAACCAGACGCATTTCACACAACCGGTCGTCGATCGACATCGGTTCGAATTTTTCGCCTTCAATCATGAAAACCAGCCGGTCCCAAAGGGGGGAACCGGGAAGCAGCCGCGGCGTCAACAAGGGAGACTGACGGCCGTCGGGCAGAAAAAAGCGGTCGAATTCCATCGTCTGCAATTGTTTGAGAGCCTTCCGGATCGTATCCATTGCAAAAAATGCTTTCTCTTATGTTAATATGCTTTATACAATCTTGACGCGGAACTGTTTTTCAGGTAAAATATACAGTAATACGACACGGAAATCAAACCGGAAGGATATTCTCAGAATGATATTTTTAGAAGAACAAGTTTGCAAATTCTGTCCGCCTCCGCCGGAAGCGATGCCGGAACAAAGAAAATTTCAGGGAATCCCGGGGGTGGAAATCATGCCCTCCGGCGAACTCTTCGTCTGCTTCTACGCCGGTCCCGAACCGGCGGAAGGCCACGGCAATTACGTGATCGTCACCCGGAGTCGGGACGGAGGCCGCACCTGGCGCGAGGAGCTGGCCGTCATGCCGGAGCCGGGAATGCGCGCCTTCGATCCGGTTCTCTGGCGCGAGCCGGCCGGGAATCTGCTGCTCTTCTACGCGCAGAGCAGCAGCAGCGGCAACTGGGACAGCTTCGACGGCAAGGCGGGCGTCTGGATGAGCTGCCGCGAATCCTCCGGCTCGTGGAGCTCCCCGCGCCGGATCGCCGACGGCGTCATGATGAATAAACCGACCGTCCTCCGGAACGGAAACTGGGTCCTGCCGGTCGCGCTCTGGGTGGTCTACCCGCAGAAGGTACGGCCGGAAATGGCGGAAATCAGCCGCTCCAATCTGCTGCTGACCCGGAATTGCGGCGAGAGCTTCGAGCTGCTCGTCGGCCCGGAAGTACCCGACCGCTCCTTCGATGAACACCTGCTGATCGAACGGAAAGACGGCTCCTGGCACCTGTTGGTTCGCACCAAGTACGGAATCGGCCAGAGTTTCAGCTTCGATTGCGGAAAAAGCTGGAGCGTTCCGGAGCCGTCTCCGCTCGGCGGACCGTGTTCCCGCTTCGCCTTGCGGCGGTTGAAATCCGGGCGGCTCTGCCTGGTGAACCACGCCACGCCGTTGCGGATGCCGGGGGAAGAAAACAACCGCACCCGGGACAACCTCTGTGTCTGGCTCTCCGACGACGACGGCAGGAGCTGGTACGGCAGGCTGCTGCTCGACGGACGGACCGATATCTCCTATCCCGACCTGGCGGAGGGAGAAGACGGTTTCCTGTATATCGTTCACGATTCCGGCCGGATCAAAAAGCACGGCCAGATCCTGCTTTCGCGCGTCAGTGAAGCCGATATCAAAGCGGGCGAACTCATAACCCCGGGAAGTTACCTGTTCCTGCTTGTCGACGCCTTTCCATTCCGCCCCTAACCCAAACATCCACAAAGGAGAAGGAACCATGCTGAAGAAACGTTTCACATTGATAGAACTTCTGGTCGTTATCGCGATCATCGCAATTCTCGCCTCGATGCTGCTCCCCGCATTGCAGCAGGCGCGCAACAAGGGATACAGCGCCAAATGCACCGGCAACCAGAAACAGATCATGATGGCCTCCGCCTTCTATTCCGACGAAAACGATGGCTTCATGGTGAACCGTACCAGTACCGACCGGACGCTGTATGGGCCGACGACCGCGGCGCTGATCCTGACCCATGCCGCGTCGATTGCCGATGACCAGGCAAAGCGTGACCTGATGAACAGTTCCTCAGGCTATCTCTCCTGGATGGTGATGTTCTGCCCGATGCAGAAAAATATCATCAAAAATCCGCCGTTGACGGAAAAAGCCACCGGAACCAACTCCAACTATACCAACACCTACGGATTCCGCTACAGTCAGCCCGACGACGCCACGCTCGGCAACTTCATGTGGAACGCCAATACGAAAGCCCCCTCGAACTACGGAGGCGCAGCGCCGTGGGATCAGTGTTTTATCCAGTACAAACGGATCAAACGCCCTTCGGCAGCCTTGCTGGTCGCCGACGCCCTGACGACAGCGAAAACCGATATGTCTTATCAGGTCCATTTCTGGTCCACGACCCAGCCGGGCGTCTATATGGTCCACTCCGACCGGGCCAATGTCGCCGCCGCCGACGGCCACGTCGCCAGCATGGGCACGGGGGATCTGCGGGAGCACGGGGTCAAATTCGGCTACACCGCCAACCAAAACATGTGGCAGTGAAAATGAAATTCGCAATTGGTACCGCACTCGCCCTGCTCTGCTGCATCTGCCCCGCCGGGGTCAAGCCGGTGTTCTCCCCCGATTCCTGGGGATTCTCGAAGGGGGCGGAGTTCCCCGGCGCGGCGGGGACGCTCAAGGCCGGTTCCGACGGAACGCTCCTGCTGGAAGGTGATTTCACGGGCGGCGGCGACTATGTCGCGGCGAAGAGCACGACGCTCGATTTCCCGGCTTTTCGGGAGTTGCGCTTCAAAGTCC
Source organism: Victivallis sp. (assembly GCA_031556915.1). Taxonomy (GTDB): domain Bacteria; phylum Verrucomicrobiota; class Lentisphaeria; order Victivallales; family Victivallaceae; genus Victivallis. The sequence continues at coordinate 4,046 of JAVBSA010000461.1, read as the reverse complement.
GCACGGACGGCGAACGGGTCGCGCTGCGATATCTGGATTCCGCCGGCCAGGCCCATCAGCTCACGAGCGGGAAGCTCTCCGGCAAGGCGGACGCGGACCAGGAGGTCGTTTTCCGGATCGACAAACCTTCCAAACTTCACTGGGGCGGACCGAACGACGGGGTTCTCCATGCCCCGCTCCGCAATTTTTCGCTGATCATCCGCAAAGCGTGGCACCCGGAGAACCTGTGCAAAGCGGAGTTCCGGGATATCGAGCTTGCCGGAACGGAACCGGGAACGGAGATTCCGATTAAATTGAAGAATCCGCCGCCCGCCACCTGCTTCGTCTCCCCCCATACGTCGAAAACGCTGCAACTCACCTTGCAATGCGGTCCGCAACAGCCCGGCCGGGAACTCGGAGCTTACCGCTTTTGCGACTACACCGGCAAGCCGGTGGCGGAGGGCGAAGCCCGGTTCGCTCCGGACACCCGCAGCTATGCCATCCCGCTGCCGCAGGAAACGGGCTTCTACCAGCTCGACCTGCCGGGCTTCGGCAAAAGCCACGGCATCGTGATTTCCGAGCCCTATGCCGGAACGCCGGATGATTTTTTCGGGCTCGACGAGCCGGGCTCCCGTTCCTGGAAGTCGGAAAGCATGATGCGGAGTCTGATGCGGATCAGCGTCCGCAACGGCATCATCCGCCACCGCGACCGGATCGGTTGGGAAGAGCTGAACCCGGAACGCGGCAAATTCGACTTCAACGCCCGCAAGGGACTTTACGAGATGGTGCACCGCCTCGCGGCCGAAGAAGGAATGAAGATACAGGACGTCACCCACGATACTCCGCGCTGGAACAAGGGCTTAACGGATGAAAAAGATCATTTCATCGTCGGCGCCAACACCGGCAAATATTCCTACGGTGCCAACGTTTTCCCCCGCGACCTGATCGCGGCGGCCGACGGCTTGAGCGGAATCATGCGCCATTGGCCGGTCACGGAGGCATTCGAAGTCTGGAATGAACCGGAGATTTTCTTCGGCAACAACTTCCCACCGGAGTTCGTCACCGCTCTGACCAAAGCGGTATCGCGCCGGGTCGACGACGAACGGTTGACGACGAAAATTCTCGGCGGCACCTTCGCCACCCCCACCCGGAAACAGATGTATCAAACTTACCTCGCCAACGGCCTCCTCGACGACTGCGACGCCTTGAGCTGGCACACCTACCACCGGGCCGACGAAGAAGAAGCCAAGGTACTGCGGATGCGCGCCGAGGAGCTTCAATACGCTCCCGGACGGGCCGGAATCCCTTATTGGATCACCGAATCCGGCATGCCGTGGCATGCAAGCGGCCCCCGCCCGGAGCTGAACGAGGATCGCTTCAGCGCGTCGGAAATCACCGCCAAGGCGATCGAATTCCGGGCGCTCGGCATCGAGGCGTACTTCCCCTTCAAAGACACCTCCTACCGGGAGTCCCTCTCCAACTTCGGCATGTATGGGGCGGATGTGACGCCGCTGCGGTCGCTGGCGGCCTACAGCCATCTGCCAGGCACGCTGGCGCATAAGCGCTACATCGGCGACCTCGCGCTACCGGGCGCGACGCGGAGCCGGGTCTTTGCGGACGGCAAGGAGACAGTGGCCTGCATCTATGTTCCGCTGGACGTCAAAGCAAATATGGGGCGCCGCCGGAATCTCGTCCCGCCGAAGCCGCTGCCGATTCCCGCCGGGCTGCCGGTGAAGAGGGTCGAAGGAATCGACGGCCGGGCGCTCAAGGTGGAAAATAACCTGCTGTCTGTGGAGGACGGGATGGTTTACCTCTACCTCGGCGACTGTATGGAAGGTTTCCTCAAGCGCATATAGGATGAGATGAGCGTTTACCGGATGGCAAAGGAGTACCGGCCGAAACCGCGTACCGCAAAGCCGGTCGTGATCCAGCCGGATTACGAACTCGGCGGCCTGACCTATGACCGCGAAGGCTATCTGGTGACGGCCGGGGAACAGATGGAGCTCGGGGTGATATTCAACAATCTTTCGAATCAAACGGTCGCCGTCCGGCCGGAGCTGTCGCCGGCTCCGGGCGTCGAAACGGTCCGTTTCAATTCAGGCGAACTGACGCTTGAACCGGGCGCCCGCAAAGAGTTTCGTTTCACGGTCGCTTTTACGCAGGCATTATCCGGCGAAGAGTATTCGACTTTTTTGCTGGCCGACGGCAACGGCAACGCCACACCGATGGCGGTTGCGGTCAAACGCAGCCGGAAAAGTGAAGTCACGCTCCCGGTTACAACCGCTCCCGGCGAATGGATTCCGATCGGAGACTGGAGGCCTTTGGCTGTTTCCAAAGCCGATATCAACGCGAAATTCCGGCTGTCATGGACTCCGGAATTTCTCCGGCTGGAAGTTTCGGTCCGCGATCCGCAACACAGTTGCGATTATGACGCAAACCAGGCGTGGCGCGGCGACTCCATCCAATTCGGCCTCCAGGCGCGGGATGGGAAAACACCTCCGCAACGGTTGAAATTCTATAATTTCTGCGCCGCGTCCTGTGCCGCCGGTGACACCGTTTACCGGCACGAACCGGAAAATGTGTTCAAAGAAAGTGTGCGGGATCAAATCAAATTCCGCTATAGGCGCAACAATGCCGACTCCGTCTATGAACTGGAGATTCCGGCCGGGGAGATTGGAATCGAACACTTCGACGCGGGCGGGCAATTCGGTTTTGCGCTCGTCGTCAACAGCGGGTCGCCCGGCTCCCGAAACGGATACCTCACCTGGGGCGACGGCATCGGCGACGGGAAATTCCCGGCGCTCTACAACGACCTGAAGCTGGTGAAATAACCGCAGCCGGGGCGCTTGGAAAAAGCCGGCACGTGTGGTATATTCTACGCGTGCGGCCGCAGCAACGCGCCACTGTCACTTTTTTCTCGCGTTGCTCGAAAAAAGCGCCGGCGCTGTTGCTGATCGGATGGTTGAGATACGCCGCTTCGCGGCTACCGTTTCGCCCGTTGGAGACGGGCGACCAGCGCATTTCGCGCGCTGGACTGCGACCCCACGATGGTGGGGCTTTGTGCCGCCTTCGGCGGTTTTTTTATTTTTTTGGAGAATTTTATGTTTGAGTTCTGGCCCGGCCCCATGGAAGGCGTCATGACGCCCGCTTTGCTCCGCGCTTCCGCCGACCTCGCCCTCGTCCCGCGCTGGATGACCCCCTTCTACCGCGTCACCGGAATCCCGCGCCTCCGCCACCTCAACGATTTCCTCATCCCCTTCTCTCCCCTCCCCGTCACCCTCCAACTCATGGGGACCGACCCCGAAACCGTCGGCCGCACCGCCGCGCTCTTCGCCTCGCTCGGCGTCACCTCATTCAACCTCAATTGCGGTTGCCCCAGCCGACAGGTCACCTCCGGCGGCGCCGGCGGCGGAGCCCTCCGCAACCCCGACGGAATCCGGCGAATGGTCGAAGGAATCAAAGCTCATATCCCCGATCTCCCCCTTTCCGTCAAACTCCGCACCGGCTGGAGCGATCCCGCCGAACAGCGAACCATCCTCCCCATGCTCGCAAATACCGGATGCGTCGAAAAACTCTTCCTCCACTTCCGCACCGTCAAAGAACAATATTCCCCCGCCACAGGACGCGAAGAACGCTTCCGCGAAGCATTCGAGCTCGCCGGGAACATCCCGCTCGTCCTCAACGGAGACATCAACACGGTCGAAGATGCGGCGCAGCTCCTCATGCTCTTCCCGCAAAGCGCCGGAATCATGTCCGCGCGCGGATGGTTGCGCGACCCCTTCCTCTTCCGCCGGATCGCGGGCGAGGCCGCCCCCGGTGTTGAAGAGGGGCGCGAACAATTCTTCCGGGCCGTCGTCGGAGAAGGCTTCCCGGTTCCCAAATCGATCGAGCTTTCCAACCTCCTGTGGGGGCGCGAAAACAACCCTTATTTTAAACGGCTGATCGAACTGCCGCCCCACTCGGAATTCCGGTGAACGTGGGGAGGCGAAGCCGACCGGGTCCAGGGCCGTTCGGCCTTGGTGCGGTTTCCAAAGGGTGCATAACCCTTTGGCGGAGTTTGAGGCGGA
>JAVBSA010000663.1:0-3453 GCA_031556915.1 Victivallis sp. | reverse complement strand
CCTCGACAAACTCGCCCGCGGCATCGCGGCCGGAATCATCAATTACCACCGTTCCTTGTCCCGTTAAAAAACACGTGGAGGTATTTATGAAGAGCATTCTGTTCACCGCCGCCATCTCCGGAATTCTTCTCGCCGGGTGTTGTCACAAACCGGATAACGAAGCGCTTCTCGCCGAACTCCGGAATATGAGCGAAAAGATGGAAGCCTTCTCCGAACAGCTGGCGGAAAATACCCGCGCCGTGGAAAAAGTTCAAATCCGAACCATGCCCGCCCGTGAAACCCGCCGCGTGAGTTACGAAGCGCTGGAAAAAATCAAACTGCCCCGGAACCCTTCCGACGCAGACATCGTCAAGTACCTCCGGGAAATTCAGAAAGTGACAGCCAACCAGACTGTATTCAGCTGGAACGATCCGCAGACGGCCATGCTTCAGGATATCGGCCCCGGCCACCTGAAGATCCTGCTGCCTTTTCTGCAGCAGCCCGGAATGGCAAGCTCTTATTTCAGGAAAGCGCTGCCCTCTCTGGTCGGTCCGGCGGACAAGGCGGTCGCCCTGGAAAATTTGAAAAAACTCCCCATGCTCACCGAAGCGATCCTTGAAAACGGCTGGCTCGAAGACGTCCGGGACCAGCTCTGGGAAATTCTGGAAGGCAACGGGCGGAGCAGTTTCGATGTGACGCAAAACGCCGCGAAACTGATTCGAAACGACGCCGACCGCAAGCGCCTGATTGAAATCTACACCACCCACCCCCAGCGGGTACAACTGTTCAGCGTGATTTCCGATTTTCCCGGCATCGACTTGAAAGCGGTGGCGGAAGAAGCCTACGACAATTCCAGCGGAGAGAGCCTCTGGAACCAGATTCCCTACGCCGAAAATGCGGCGAAAGCGGGATCGCTCCGGGCCTTGGAGGGATTGATCCGGCTGTTCGAAGAGATGCACCAGGGCGACCCTCAGCGGGCAAACCTGCGGTTCGAGCATGTGTTTCCGCCGCTGGTCGGCCGGGCCGCCAATTCGGAGACATTGCGCAAGTGGTTCAATGAAAACAAAGACAAACTCGTCTTCAACAAGGCGCGCGGCCGATTTGAATTGAAGGAGCAGCAATGAGAAAAAGAATCGTTTTATGGAGCGCCGCCCTTCTTCTCGGCGGCTGCGCCGCGCCTTCGCCGCGCGAAGCGTGGGTCGCGGAACTCGGACAAGCCAATCGAACCCTCGGGGAAGCGCTGGAATATTCCCCCGCCGACGCCGAACGCGAAGCCCTGCTGGCGGATTTCATCAAACAGAATCCCAAATTCATAGTGTTTCAAGAGATCAAGCCGCTGGCCAAAGATCCCTCCGCCAACGAAGTCGAACGCTATTTGCGGGACGTCAACGCGGCCTGCCAAACCTGTTCCGCCGCTTCCGGCATGCCCTTCTTCAGCGATCCCCTGATCACGCTTTACCTGGAGGGAATCGGGCCGGAACATCTTGAAATCATGAAAAAAATCGCCGATGAAGAGCAGAACAACCGAGCGATACGGCTTTTCCGGGGGGAAACGCCCCTCTGGTTCCCCCTTCAGCAGATGATACCGCGGTACGTCAAACAGCTGACGGACAAACGCTTTCTCGAGCTCCTGGCGAAAGACCCCGACTGGGCGGTCCAACTCCACCAGCTGACGCCGGAATGCCGGGAAGCCGCCCTGCCGGAACTCCGCCGGATCCTGCTGGAACGCAACGATTACAATCCCCTGTATTTTGAACACATCGCCGCATCCTTGCTGGATACGCAGGAGACGATGGAACAATTCCGCCTGGCGGCAATCCGCAAACCGGGTCTCGCTTTCCTGCTGCCGGTCCTGGAAAACAGCGGGAGCCGGGAATTTGAAAAACTCCTGGCCGAAGCATGGGAAACGCAAAAGGCCCTCCCCGACGGGGAACGGATCAAAGGCGTGATGACCTTCGCCCGCAACGGCAACCGCGAAGCATTGGAATACGCGCTCAACTTCTGCGAACGGGAGGAATTTTTCCGTTGGCTCCTGCCGCTGTCCTGGACCCTCTCTCCCCGCATGACCAAAGAAGAAACAAACCTCAAAGCCTACTACGAAAAGTATCGCGGCGACTGGCGTTTCGACCCCACCAGAAAAATATACGAACGACCCGAAGTAAAAAAGGAGAATTCAAAATGAACCAATCAACCCTGCTGTTTGCCGCCGGAGCGGCCGGTCTCCTCTTTGCCGGATGCGCGACCACCGATTCCTCCACCGCAAACGAACAGATCCTGGTCGAGCTCAAAGCACTCAACGCCAAACTGGAAACCCTCTCCGGTAAGCTGGAAGAAAACACCAAAGCCGTGGCGAAACTCAAAACCGCCCCCGCCGCAATCGGCGCCGCCCTGCCCCACGTACCGAGAACAGGCGATAAAGAAGCTCTCGACAAACTCAAACTCGCCGATAACCCCACCCCCGACGACATCCGGAAATACATCCGCGAAATCCAGAAAGCCACCGAAGGGCAAAACTCCTTTGCCCCCTCCGACCAGCAGGTGGATCTCTACCGCCAGATCGGCCCCGGCAACCTCGAAGTCATCCTGCCCTTCCTGCGCGCAAACGGCATTGGAGCGTACCACCTCCAAAACGCCCTCGACGGACTCGTCGGCATCGAAGACAAAGAACTCGCAATCAAAAAAATCAAGGAATATCCGACGCTCGCCATCGCGTTCGTCAAAAACGGCTGGGTCGAAGACGCACGCGAAGAGCTTCTCACCATACTCGAAAAGTCGGATAATCCGCCGCACGAACTGGCGCGCGACGCGGCGCAGCTCGTCAAAACCGACGCCGACCGCAAACGCCTCATCGATATTTTTTGCACCCGCCCCAACCAGTTCGCCCTTCTGACCACAATCAAAACCTTTCCCAACACCGACATGAGGGAAATCACCGAACGTGCATTCGAAAATTTCCGCTACACCCAGCATTGGAACCGCCAGCAGTACGCCACCGCCGCCGCCAACGAAGGCTCCCTCAAAGCACTCGACGGCCTGATCGAGATGATGCCGGAACCGGGAGACAACAGCAACAACAACAGCTATATGCGCGACCAGATCGGCAAAGCCCTTCTCGCGCTCACCGGCCGCCCCGCCAACCCGACCGCCTTACGCAAATGGTATGACGAAAACAAAGAAAAACTCGTCTTCAACAAAGAACGCGGCCGTTTCGAAGTGAAATAGCGGGGCCTTGATGCCATACGTTAACGCGATGTGCAAGTTTTTTTATTGCCGAACCAGAGCTTGAGTTATCTTCCAAAGCACCAGAGGCAGCTAAGTCGTGGGCGCCGAGGAGGCCATTGCTTTAGCCTCCTCGGGCTCCACCTTTTGCACCCCCCGGGGAGAGAAGCGTTTCCGGTATGCCGCCGACTTTGCGGCGCATTTTCGGCCGTCGCCGAAAATACTTACCTATTATGTAAAAGTCAAGGGTGACTC
>JAVBSA010000661.1:0-8509 GCA_031556915.1 Victivallis sp. | reverse complement strand
GCGCATCCGCGTTCAGCTCGGCATCACCGGCACCCCGCAATGGATGTTCCGGGAACGGAATCCGGGCGTGAAGACGACCCACCTGTGGCAGGAAATCTTCTCCGTACCCGATATGGAGGCGTGGAGCCGCATCTGCGGTGCAACCGCCGGACGCTACCGGGACCTGGTCGCCGATATCGAATTCTGGAACGAACCCTCCGCCCATTCCATCTTCTGGCAGAAGGGGAGCGCCCGCGAATATTTCGAGCTGGTGAAGCAGGGCGCTCTGGCGGTCCGCAAAACCGCTCCCGAACTCAATACCGTGGCGGAAACCCTCTGGGCGCGCCAGCAGGATTTCAGCGATGAACTCTACCGTCTCGGCGTGGGGCAATATGTGGATTATCCCGCCGACCATTATTTGAACGACACGCGTTTGAAGAACCTCAATCTTTTCCTCGACCGGGTCGGCCGCGGCAAGGGGTTGATCAACAATGAAGAACATGCCGATCAACCCGGTTCCGCCGGGCAGATCAGCGATCGCGAAGCCAGGGTCGCCGCCCGGAATCTGCTTCGGAATTACTTGCGGCAGAATTCCAACCGGGTCTTGCGGGTTTACAACTTCCTGCTGATGGGCAACACCTGGCGCATGTGGGGATGCATCGGGCCGGATTTGACGCCGAAATACACTTTTTCCGCCTTCAAAACCCTGAATAACCGGTTTACCGGAGCCGAATTCAAGCAGACTCTGGATGCCGGGGCAGGGGTGGAAGCCTATCTCTACGAATATTTTTCACCGGCAAGAGTGCGGGAAAACGGTTCGGACAATATCATTTTTCTCGGCAACCGCCACAGCAAAGCGCAGGCCGTGACGCTGTTTGTAAACCGCCCCGAAGTCACGCTCGTCGACCTGATGGACAATACCCGGAAGATCCGGACGGAGAACGGAGTCGTCGCCTTGGAACTCGGCGACGACCCGGTGATGATTCTCGGGGCCGACAAGGAAGCGATCCTCGGAGGGGCCGCTCTCCGCGCGGCGGTGGAAGAGCGGAGCGGTACGCTCCTGCTGAAGCTGGAGCTGGCTCAAAACACGGCGGAACTGACGGCGGACGCCTCCGCCCTCGGAGTGAAAGAACCCTTCCGCGTTGCCCTGGCGGCGGGCGAAGAAAAGACGGTCGCCATTCCGCTCGGCAAAGGGCGGGCGGACGGGCGCTATGAAATCGCGCTTCGCGGCGAAATCCGCAACGGGAAAAGCCGGATTCCGGTCGACCGCAAAATCAACTTCCTGCTGGCGGCGACAGCGGTCGGGGAGAATCAGATTCCCGGTAACTCCCTGTCGAAGGAGGGGAAATTCTGGTGGCACGACGCCGATACGGAGGTGACTTATTCCACCGCCGGCTGCCGGGTGGTTTCGGACGCCGCGCGGGGCGGCGCGCTCCGCACCCGTCAGCCGTTGTGCGTGATTGCGGGCGAGCGCTATTTATTCAGCGCCCGGGTGCGCGGCAAGGGGCTGCTGCGCATTCTGTTCGCGGAACGCGACCGGAAGGGGGAGCTGTTGAGGCAGAAGGAAAATTTTCTCAATCTCACGCTGGATGAACAGGAATTCCGTGAAGTATCTTCCGAATGGGCGGCGCCCGAAGACGCGTCGTCGCTGCAAGTCAATTTGTATGAATGGAAAACCGACGGCTGGTTTGAAGTGAACGAGTGCCGCTTTCTCCGCCTCTCGGACGATCTGCCGGCGATGCGCCTGATCCATCAGGTGAAGGCCGCCGAAACGGCGAATCCCGGTGATTTCCGGAAGATCTCCGGCGTCCGCATGAAGGATTACCGGGGGGAAGAGGATCTGTCGGCCGAATTCGCCGCCGGCTGGAAGGGCGATACGATTTATCTCACGGTAACCGTGCGAGACGACCGTTTCGTCGGAGCCGACGACCCGGCCCGCAGTTATATGGCGGACAGCGTCCAGGTCGCTTTCGACGTCACCAACCGCAAGACCGCCTCGGAGACGGCGCAGTTCGCCTTCGCCGAAATCGGCGGCAAACCCGCCGTGTACCGCCACCAGACCATCACCACCGCGGATATCGTCGATGGTTACCGGGTCGGCCCCATGCCGGAGGGGGTGCGCTGCGCCATCAAGCGCGAGGGAAAGGAAGCGCGCTATGAGATCGCGATTCCGGCCCGCGCGATTGCGCCCGCCTTCCATTTCCAGCCGGGGCAGCTGATCGGCTTTGCCATCCTGGTCAACGACAACGACGGGAACGGGCGCAAAGGATACCTCGAATGGGGCGGCGGCATCGGCGACAACGCAGGCTCCCTCCACTTCGGCGGTATGGTTATTCAATGACCGGGAACCGGCGGGGCGCGGAAGAGCGGAATTACAATGCTATTTCTTTCCCGGACCTGTGTTCGTTCGGGATAAGGGAATGACATTTTAAAAAGCGGGTTTTCGCCCGCTGCTTTCGGGTATTCAAATTTGGAGTGCCCTGGCCGCTGATGACGACATGAGCAGAGTGTAGGACGAATGCCCGCCCGAGTTCAGTTTGAAACCAGCTGATTGTATTGCTCAACTGCTCCAAGGCATGACAATAGTCTGAACCCTTCAGTTCGAAAAAAGCATGTCCGCCTCCATCCAGGCGCAAGCACCAGTCGCACCTTGCCGTGGTGATTGCGTCTATGCAACCGTCGACTTGAATTTTTACATGTTTTCCCGGCGGCAGCTTGATGTGAAGATTTGCGCTGGTTCCGCGATCTTTCAGCGTAACGCGGTCGCCGGGGATTTCAAATGTGCATTGAGACGGGATCATTTTCGGCATTATAACCCGAGCTCCGCGATCCGATTGAACTCCGCGTCAATAGCGTCGGATGCACCGTCGATTGCTTCAGCGGCGATCAGCCCGGTTTCCGCGTCGATGATATTTTCCGCGATTCCGTCGTTGACGAAATAGGCGCTGATCGAATCAGACTTGATCAGACACTCTTCGGGGAATTCCTCCCATAATGCTTCCTTTTTTGTATAAGACAATTTTTCGCTTAAATTTCCTGCATACAAGAGATTGTTGAGCGAAGTGAGGATATATGGGCTGTGAGTGGTGATGAGCACTTCCCTGCCTTGTCGGCTCGACAACAGAAAGCGCGTCACTTTTTGTTGCGAAGTGGGGAACAAATGCGCCTCCGGCTCCTCGATGATAAAACTCATTTTATCCGGCTTCCGAAGCGATAGAAAGAGCGGCAGAAACTCCTGTTCGCCCGAAGATGCATTCTTCACTTCGCATACCAAGCCGTTATTGTGATAGATGTAGCCCTTCTTTTTCTCTGTGTCGAAGGCGTATTCGCCGTCGATGATGCCATGCGTGATTTTGACTTTATGTTTCACCTGAGTTGGTATTTGCAAAATGCCGCCCCCAGATGCTATCCTGCGTAATACGGAGGTATAATGATCCGCGAAGTTCCTGAAGAAATAATCGGTGATGGACTCATTGATCTCCGAATAGGGATTGATGTCAACGACCGAAAAATAGGAACGTCCGGCAGGGATAAACAACGATTCCTGCAATTCGTCGTCAAGCGATTGAGCGTGAAAGAGAGCAAAACGCAAGAGATCAAATCGCATCTCGGGCGGAAATGTTGAACTAAATTCTGAGTCATTCAAAAATTGAAAAGCAAGCTTTTGCAAAGATTCAGTTTCCGGAGGGCTTGTTTTCTGCGTTTTAAACGTTACAACTCTCTCCAGCAGAGACTCGATTCGTGATAAATATTTTTTTCCCACTTGAAACACAACGGAATTGTCCTTTTCGCGCACTGCAAAGGAGAGTGTTCCGGTCTTGGTAGTCAGCGATATCTTCATTGCGTTCGGCCATCTTTGATCCGGCGCCAGAAAGAATACTTTCCGGAAGATTTCCGACATTCCATTTTCAATTTTGGCGATTGCGCTTTCGACGCCTCCCGGTATCTCCAGCAATGCGTTCTGGGAGACTTTGGGAAATTCGTTGAAGATATGAACCAGTTTGGCGATTACGCTTTTGCCGGTGGCCTGCGGCCCGATCAGAACCGTGACGGGCTTGATCTCGATGGTCGTATCTTTGAACAGCAGAAAATTTTCGATATGCAGTGTTTTCACGCCGGACTCCTCAATAGTTACGTTTTAAGGTACTTCCGCAAAGCGTATTTGTCAACGTGGATTGTTCTGAAAGTTTATTATGACTTGCGTTTCTCGAATTCCTTTTGGAATGATGCGAGGTCATGGCCCCGGAACGCACGCTCCAGCAACGCGGGCAGCATCTGCGGGTTGCAGGCGAAGCACGGAATGCCCAGCGCGCTGACCTTGGCGGCCATTTGCTCGTCGTAATACGGGCGCCCGCCGTCGGCGATCGCCAGCAGGCAGACCACCGTGACCCCGGACGCCTTCATTTCGCCGAGCTGCCTCAACAGCGCGGCGCGGTTGCCTCCCTCTTCCAGGTCGGTGATCAGGAAAAAAAGAGTTTTGGCGGGATTCTCGATAAACTTCCGGCAATAAGCCACGGACGCGTTGATATCGGTGCCGCCGCCGAGTTGGAAACCGTACAGGAGCTCGACCGGATCGTCGCATTTGTCGGTCAGGTCCACGAGGTTGGTGTCAAAGGCCACCACGTGGGTTTTCAGCGACGACATACTGGCCAGGATGCAGCTCATTACCGACGAAAAAATGACCGATTGCCCCATCGAACCGCTCTGGTCGATATCCAGGACCACCGACCAGCGGTTGGCCGCGCTGCTGGTGGTGCGGTCGAAAAAGGAACAACGCTCCGGGATGATCGTACCGAGTTCCGGGTGGTAATTTTTCAGGTTGCGCCGGATCGTATCCCGGAAGTCCAGCGCGGCGGCGGATGGAATCGGAGAATGCCGCCGCCTGTTCAGCGCCGCGGTAACGGCCCGCCGGATATCCTGTTCGAGCAACTTGTTGATCTGCTCGACGATTTTCGAGATGAAGATCCGCACGCTCTCTTTGGAGCGTTTGGGGATCTGATCCTTCAGCGCCATGATGGCGGAAGCCAGATTCAGGTCGGGTTCCAGGTTTTCCAGCAGTTCGGGTTCGAAAATCAGCTGCTTCAGGCCGCAGCGCTCCATGGCGTCGCTCTGGACAATGGTCACGAGTTCTTTGTCGAACAATGTGCGCACATCGCCCAGCCAGCGTGAAATTTCCGGCGACGACGGGCCGCGGCCGGCGCCGCCCTTGCCGAACGCCCCCGGACCGCCGCCATAGATTGCCGCCAGCGCCTGATCCATCTTGTCCTGCTCGCCGCTGAGGGCGAGCGGCGCGCCGGACATCTGTGAGAACCGTCCATCGCTGTCCGCGCCGAGAATCAGCCGCCAGCGTTTCATTTTTTCCATCACATCCATCGCAGGAACCTCATATATCGTCGAAATCGAAATCGTTCAGACTGTCGAGAAGTTGTTTTTCTTCGCCGGAAACCGGCGTGTTGATGATTTCGCTGGCCTGTTCTTTGTTGACGCCCCAGACTTCGCCGAGGTTTTCAGCAATATCGCTTTTTTCCCTGGCTGTGAAAAAAGCGAAAGCGCGCCGCAGGAACACCAGGGCGCGTTTGAATTCCTCATCGTCGAGCGTGTCGAGATACTCACCGAGCTTGCGCCACAGCGTCAGCCGGGCGATCAGCGCATAACGGTTCTTCAGCGAAAGTCCTTCGAACCACGATGCTCCAAGTTCCGCCGGCACGCCGCGCGAAAGGCGCTTCCGGACCTGGATTTCCAGGTGCGAATCGGAAAACTCGCCGCGTTCCAACAGAATGGCCGCTCCGAACCCCGAGGCTTTCGGGTTCAAATCGTCGCGCTCGGCGATCCGGCGCAGCACCGCGAGGTACTGGGCGGCATCCAGGAAATCATGATGCAGCGTCACCGTGTTCAGCTGATCCATGGCCCCGATGATCGGGTGAACCGCATTGTCGTCGCACACGCAACCGTGCTCCATCAGCAGACAGCCGCGCAGGAAAAGCTGGCTGAGCACCGGTTCCAGCGGAGCCGGGTCGAGCTTGCGGATGCTGCCGTAACGCAGAACTTCGGAAAGGCATTTGGCGGTCAAGGCAATGTCACGAATGGCGGCCGCGTCGACGGCCAGGCGCTGCAGCGCGCCGGTCGCATAAGCCACCGCCTCGGGCATGCCGCAGAGGAAGGCGTCCTCGATGACTTTGGCCGCCTCCGCGATGCCGCTGCCGTCCAGGTCGAGACGCTCCTTCAGCGCGAACGAAGCGGCCTGCGCCACGGTATCGCCGCGCAGGGCGCTTTCCACAATTTCGATCTCCACTTCCGGCGTCCAGCGCAGCTGCCACTCTTCTGCCCAGGTGGCGCGGTCCTGTTTGTTCGCGCCCGGTTCGCCGAAGTGGATATCGAGCACCCGCAACCGGTGAAGAAAAAAGGAGCGTTCAAGGTCAATGTTGGCGGATTTTTCGGATTTGACCGTTAATTTTTCGCGCAGGTCCAGCGGCAGCGTTTCCGCCACCACGGACTTGTATTTATCCAACCGCAAATCACGCAGCAGCCGGTCAAAATCGCGTTGAATGCTGGTCCGGCTGACGCCGTCCGGCAGCGCGCCGATGCGGGTTCCGATTTCGGTATCGGCCGCCGCCATGGCGATCCGGGAGAAACTGCCATGCCCCATGCAAGTCGTGGCGGCGTCGCGTAAATCGCGCAGCGACGGAATTTCATAGCCGTGAAGCCGCGCCAGTTCCGCCGCCAGGAGCGAGGCCTCGATGACTTCGGCGGCGGATACCGGATTGCCGTAATTCCGCTGCCAGGCGGCAATCCGCGAGAGATAACTGTACGTGACATGCCCGAGATCGCCCGCTTTCAGCCCCTCCCACAACAAGCCGTAATAGGCCGGTGCTTTGTTGCCTGCGCCGTAACCGGAACGCGACGACAACCGGTAATCGGAATATGGCATCAGGGTCTGTTCGGCCTCCAGCACGGGCAGGTTTTTCAGCTCTTCATCGCTCATTGCCGGGGTATTGTTCATCAGGCCGGGCACGTGGTAAGAGCCGGTCACGACGACGATGTCACCCGGTGAAAAGCCTTCCGCCAGAGCACGTTGTATCTCGCGTTTCATAAAGGCTTCGCGGACGATATTCTCGGCATAATCACTGTCCGCGTCCTCCGTCAGGTTACGCAGCTGAGTTCCGAACTCGCGCGCGCCGCGCAGATAGGCGTCCTCACGGCAGCTGTGCTCGATGATGTGTTCCCAGAAGGTCTCGTGATCGTCTTCGCCGGAAAGCTGGTCGAGTTTTTCGTAAACCGACGCGCCGTCGTTCCGCCTTTCCGGCCGGGCCGATTGCAAAGCCAGGAACGCGCCCGAGGGCAGGTCGATGAAACGGCACCCGGCCCGGTTCTTCACCGCCCAGACGATTCCCTGATACTCCGGCGAATAGTCCGCCAGCGGGTACAATATGGTGCGGACCGGCAGTTCGCGGGTGTAGGCCAGCATGGCGATCGGCGGCACGGACCCGGGGTTGGCGATATGGTGCATCTGCGAAGTCATATCGCTCGGCCCTTCGATCAGGACCAGTTTGGGGCGCCTCTCCTCCAGCAGCCGGAGCAGATGCCAGGCGCCGGCCGGGGAGAGGTGGCGAACGCCAAAATATACGACGTTGCTCACTCTCCATTCAACTCCCGGCAGGCCTGGTACAGCCCGGCCCATTTGGAACCGCGCTTTTTCATGATATTTTCGAGGTATTCCTTCCAGGCGATGCAGTCTTTTTCCTCATCTTTGACCACCGCGCCCTGCAGGGCAGCCGCCAGGTCGTGGTCGGCAATGGAGCCGTTGCCGAAGCTGCCGGCCAGCGCCATGGAGTTGGCCAGGAGCGAAATCGCCTCGGCCGTGGAGAGAACGCCGCTGGTGGCCTTGATCTTCTGCTTGCCGTCCAGCGTGACGCTGTCGCGCAGTTCGCGGAAAATCGTACAGACGCGTTCGACGATCTCATCGCCCGGCATCTGGGCATTCAGGTCCAGGCTCGCCGAAAGCTGTGCCACCCGGGTGCGCACGATCTCCATTTCCGACTCCAATGTGCCGGGCGCGGGGAGCACCACGATATTGAACCGCCGCTTCAGCGCCGCCGACATTTCGTTGACCCCCTTGTCGCGGGTATTGGCGGTGGCGATGACCGAAAAGCCTTTCTGAGCCGGGACTTCGATCGCCAGCTCCGGCACGGAAACCCGTTTTTCGGAGAGAATCGAAATCAGGGCGTCCTGAACCTCACTGGCACAGCGGGAGATTTCCTCGATGCGAGCCAGGGAGCCGCTCTCCATGGCCCGGTAAACCGGGCTTTTCAGCATGGCTTCCGGCGACGGGCCGCGGGCGATCAGCATGGCGTAATTCCAGGAGTAACGGATATGTTCCTCGGTCGTGCCGGCCGTTCCCTGCACCACTTTGGTCGAATCGCCGTTGATGGCGGCCGAGAGGTGCTCCGACAGCCACGATTTGGCCGTGCCGGGTTCGCCAATCAGCAGCAGAGCCCGGTCGGTGACCAGCGTGGCGATGGCGATTTCCACC
>JAVBSA010000494.1:0-3594 GCA_031556915.1 Victivallis sp. | reverse complement strand
CCTCGATGAGCAACCCCAATTGCGACGGCGCCGGCGCGGCGGCGTTTTACGTGAAAGCGTGCCGGGTGTTCCTCGACACCGGCGTGAAGCGGGGATATTATTTCGGCCCGGTCGACTATATGCATTCCAACCGCGGAACGTATTTCACCGGCGACCTCGGCATGTTCACCAAAAACGGAATCCCCAAAGCGGCCTTCAACGCTCAGTGCCTTCTGGGGAAACTGTCAGGCGGCAAACGGATTCCGTTTGAAAGCAGCAACGAGCCGCTGGATGGAATCGCCGTCCGGGATGGCGGGAAGGTCAAGCTGCTGCTGACCACCTTCGACGAAACCCGGCTTGACCGCGACGGCGTGATTTCAGTGGAAGTTGCGACTCCGTTCCCGGCGGCGGGGTGTACGGTTTACCGGATCGACCGGGAACGGGGAAATTCCCATGCCGAATGGCTGAAGCTCGGCAAGCCGGAGATTTCGACGGCAACGGACGCGAAGCTGCGGGAGGCGGCAATGCTGAAGGCGGAGGCGGGAAAGGTGAACTTTCAGCTGGAGCTGCCGCTGAATTCGGTTTATTACCTGGAGTTCGAGTAGGACCGCAAAGCTTTCCAACATGCGCGAAGCGCGCTTCATAACGCAGCGAAGCGAAGTTGCTTCCTATTGACGCGCCAGCGGCAATGCTTCATCGCAAGGCAGGGGAAGAATGAAGCGTGCCTTCGGCACATGAAGCATCGGAGATATGAAGCACCGCTGCGCGGTATGAAGCGAAGCCTTGCGGCTTCATTTTTTGGACCGCAGGCCCCAAAAGACCCAGTCGGCTTCGCCTCCCCTACTTTGCGCGTATCTTCAGGCGGCCGTTTTCCGGCACCAGGCAGTCGCCCCTCACTTCCCCTACCTCCACCCGGAGGCCGTACTTTACCCCATTATGTTTAAAGTTGAAGCCCTCGCGGGTTGTTCCCACCATTTTTTCACAGCGAAACTCCAGCGCCCCCTCCAACCCATCGATCTCGCACCCTTCCGGAGTCAACCGAATATGCATCCGCCCCCACTCCACCAATAGCTGTTCCCCCTCCTCGCGGATTTCACCGAATTCACCGGGCCCGCCGGGAAAACGGATCTCCGCCCCCCACAATTTCCCGTCCACCACCGGCAGCGCGTCGTAAGCACAGGCGTTCGAAGTACAGACCGCATCCAAAAACGGTTCCGCATAATCCTCACGGAACAACTGCCAGTCGCGGATCACCAGCTCCCCCGAACCGGTCCGGTAAAGATTGATCCGCCCGAACCGGGTGAGATACCAGATTCCGGCATGGCCCTCTTTCCGCCAATCCTCCCGGGTCACCACCGCACTGGCGGGAGTCACGGAAAATTTCTCCTTGAACCACTTTCCCGTCTCCGCCAACGTCTCCACCCGGAGCTTCCCCTCCGCCCGCAGCCGGGCGAGCTCTTCGCACTGGTAAGGCAACCCCGGCTTCATCGAGGGCCAGCCGAAGGAATTCTCCTGCCCCGTCTGCGCATAGGCCATCGCAAGGTGGGGATGGCTGAAATTTTCACGCAGGAACCAATCCACCCATGCGGGATTCCCGCCGCCGGGCGAAATCGCCTCCAACGTGATGACCGACTGCCCGTTGCCGCCGATCCCCGCCTCGTACTGATAAAGAGGATCGCTGCCGAGCATCCGGAAAACCGGCACGGGAATCTGTTCCGACTCCCGTTGCGCCGGCAAATAGGAGTTGCGTTTCGACGGGTAGTAACCGTTCGCCCAGTAACCGCCCCAGAGCGTGTAACCGTCGGTTCCGTACTGATCCTTGCAATTACAGGCATAGGCAATGCCGTGTTTTTCGTGAAGGTAACGCAGCAGATGCGCGTCAAACAACCAACTTCCCATCGAAACGGGCTTGAAACCGAATGTTTCAACGAATTTAGCAATAAAAACATCGGCGAGGCGCTCGCGCTCTTTCGGCGTGTAACCGACGGAAAAACCGACATCGGTATGCCAGTCCCACGACCAGCGGCCGCGCCAGGGAATTCCCGCCGCACCGGCCATCTCCTCGACCACCTCGAACCAGATCCCGAGCTCGTGGGATTCCGGCATCTCCTTTTTCAGGAATTCCACAAACGGCCCCTTGACCAACGCGTCGTACTGCAGCAGCCAGGTGGCGGGCAGATCGTACCGGAGCGCAAGCGCCATCTGCCTCTCGACTGGCTCGAAAGGATCGATTTTCCGGCCCGGCCGCGGTTCCACGGCACGAATGAAGTTGACGATATTGACGATATTTCCGTTTTCCATAAGCGCACCTCCTTGATTTTTCGCTTTGTTTGTTATATTATACCACAAACAAAGAAAGAAAAAATGTTAAAACCGCCATTCTTTTTGTTATGATTGCTCAAAGTATTTATCGTTGGGAAAACCGTCTTCAAGCAGGCGTCAGCCTCCTGGACACACCGGAATCCCTCTGCCGCGAGAATATCCGCGACCGGGATTTCACCTTCTGTTACATCCTCTCGGGAACCGGATCTTATACGGATGCCGAAGGGAGGCGCTTCCGGTACGGGCCGGGCTCGTTTCTGCTCCGGCTGCCGGGCGTTCTGCATCATCAGGTTCATGATGCGGGGAGTTGTTATTGCGACCAATATTTCGTCCTCCCGCGGGAATTTGCGGCGCTGCTGCTCGACCGCAAGTGCTGCTCCCCGGAACGCCCGGTCGTCGATTGCGGAATCCGGCCAAGCGTATCCGCCCAATTCGCCCGCCTCACCGCCGAACTGGAACACTCTCCGGAAGACCGCCTGATCCTGGTCGCAACCGAACTATTCCGGACAATCGGCGAACTTCTGCTCTCGGCAACGGTGGAAGATCCCAGGCACGCGGCGGTGATGGCGGGAGCGGAGCTGCTGACCCGCGACGAAGCGCGCCCGGTTCCGGAAATCGCCCGAAGCTGCGGAATGGGCTACTCCACCTACCGCCGCCTCTTCGCCGAGCGCCTCGGCTGTTCACCCGAAGAGTACCGTATCCGCAAACGGATCGAACGCATCCAGTCACTGTTGCGGAGCACGGCGCTCACGCAAAAAGAGATCGCCGAACGGTTCGGATACGCCGACGTCTACACCTTCCACCGCCAGTTCAAACGCCATACCGGCATGACGCCGAACGAATTCCGCAAAAAGTAGCCTTCCGCGTTCGCCTCCGGCTTGATTTTCCGGGTGCAAACCTTTATATTATTATTTCAACTTTTTTTACAATAGTGAGGTTATTATACATATGGCGAAAGACAAAGAAAAAAACGTTCCCGAAACGGAACAGATCGATCAGGAGTGGAAAGAAGTCCCCCAGGAGAAAACCGCCGGAGTTTGCGAGCTCGAAAAACTGAAGGCGGAACTCGCCGAGGCGAAGGATAAGCTGATCTATTTCCAGGCCGATTATCAGAACTACCGCAAGCGCACCGCGAAAGATATCACCGACGCGCGCATCTACGGCGCCGCCAACGCGCTCGAACCCTTCATCACGGTCTACGACTATCTCAACATGGCGCGCCAGGCGGCGGAGAAATCCGACAACATCGCCCAGATCCGCCAGGGCCTCGCCATGATTATCGACCAGTACATG
>JAVBSA010000067.1:0-4940 GCA_031556915.1 Victivallis sp. | reverse complement strand
TCGCCAATATCCTCTATCTGGATTTCCATGCGGCTCCGATCCTCTACAGTGCGATTCCGACCTCCTGGGCTCCGCCGCGGGTGATCTTCTGGACCGGAAAAATGTGAGGCCGGGCATGAAAGCTTTCCTGCTTCTTCTGCTGCTGGCCGCACCGCTTCTGCCGGCAGCGGAATTTCCCGCCGCGCTCACCGTTCATGACGACGGATCGTTCGCCGTCGGCGGGCAAACCTTCTTCGCCATCCATTTCAACGGGGTCTGGGCGCCCACCCGGCAGACCGCCGGGAGCGTGACGCTGGAGCCGGGGCAACCCCGGCGCTCCGCCGGTTTGTTCGAAACGGCCGGGGAATTCAAGGTTTACGGCGGCAGTTTCCGCCTTTCGGAACAACTCCGCGCTGTTTCGGCGGGAGCCGTCGATTTCCGCCTGGCGCTCGAGAGCGCCGTTCCGCTGGCGACCAACACGCTTGCCTGCAGCACGCTGTTGCCGGGCGAAACCTACTTCGGGCGCGAAATCCGCATCGACGGCCAACCCTTCCGGTTGCCGGAGAAATTCGGCGGGCGGGTGGTTCTGAACCGGGAGATCGCCAGCATCGAGCTGCCGGTCCAGGGGGATCGGGTGACGGTTTCGGGAAAATTCGGGCTTCTGATCCAGGACAACCGCGAATTCAATATGAATTCGTTCGATATCCGCATCTATCTCGTTCCCGTTTCGCAGACGCTGGTCGGGCGGGCGGAGCTGAATTGCCGGATCGCGGTCGACGGCGTCCGCTCCGTTCCGCTTGGATTGATGAAGACAGCTCCGTCGGACTTCAGCGAAGGGACCCGCGCTCCGTATCGTCCCGCACCCTCCCGTTTCGCCGGAATCGATTTCCTGCCGGTGACGCCGGTCGCCGCCGACGGGGAGATTGTCCTGCCGGAGAAGGCGACGGGCAATATGCTCTATCTCCTCCACTTCATGGGGGATTCCGGAGAGAAGGCCGGAACGATCGAGGCAACCTTCGCCGACGGTTCAAAGCAGCTGATTCCGGTTCGGCGCGGCATCGATGCGGATCACTGGCGGAACGTCGGGCCATTGCCCAACGGCGCGGTGGTTTGGAGTGCCAATGGCGATGATTTTTATGCCGGGCTCCTGATGTCCGGATTCCGGCTCGACCGCGGCGATCCGGCGGTGATCCGCTTTCTGCCCGCGAAGGGGGCCGCCTGGTGTGTGGCCGCGGCAACGCTCGCCTCCGAAGCGGTGGACATCACGAAGATCGCGTGTAAATACTATCCGGTTCCCGGCGGCGATTGGAGTCCGCTCGAAGCTTACCACTGGATCCGGAAGGATTCGTTTCTCGATTTCTCGGGTTTCACCGAAAAGCCCGCCGGGAAGTTCGGTCGTCCGGTTCCCGGCGCCGACGGGTATTTCACCGCCTCGGGCGATCCTTCAAAGCGGATTCGGTTTTTCGGCGTGAATCTATGCTTTTCGGCTAATTTCCCTGAGCGGGAATTGGCGGATAAACTCGCCGATGAACTCGCACGGATGGGATATAACGCGGTTCGGTTTCACCACTTCGAACAGATGCTCGCCGATCCGGCGGGCAAGAGTTCGTTGGATTTCGATCCGGCTCAACAGGACAAGCTCGATTATCTTTTCGCCGCTTGCAAAGCGCGGGGCATGTATGTGACGCTCGATCTATATTGCAACCGCCGCCTCCGGCCGGGGGAATTGGCCGATTATGACGGGAACGAACAGCA
Source organism: Victivallis sp. (assembly GCA_031556915.1). Classification (GTDB taxonomy): domain Bacteria; phylum Verrucomicrobiota; class Lentisphaeria; order Victivallales; family Victivallaceae; genus Victivallis. The sequence continues at coordinate 3,206 of JAVBSA010000067.1, read as the reverse complement.
TTTCATGAAGGCTTTGACGCCGCTGATGGATTCCGCCTTCGAGAACTGGAAGGCGTATGCGGCGAAATTTTTAACCCGCCGGAATCCCTATACCGGGTTGACCCGGGCGGAAGATCCGGCTCTTTTCTGTGTCAATCTCCTGAATGAAAATTCGCTGATCATCGAGTGGAACGCTTCGCCGCGGCTGACCGCCATTTACGAAAAAGCGTTCGGCGAATGGCGTAAAAACAATGATCCGGGGAAGGTTTCGCGCGACGCGCTTTTTCGCCGCTTTCTGGTGGAAAAACAGAGCGATTGCATCCGCCGCATGACCGCTTTTCTGCGGAACGAGCTGAAGCTCGAAGCGGCGGTGACGGATGTCAACTGGCAGAATTTCATGCACTTGACTCCGGTGCGCGAAAATCTCGATGTGGTGGACAATCACATGTACTGGGACCACCCCAGCTTCCCCGGGGAAGCCTGGAAACTGCCTTCCGCCTATCAGCAATGGTCGAGCACCGCGCTGATGGCCGAGAATCCGCGCCGGATGATGCCGACCCGCATTTTCGGCAAACCGTTCATCGTCACCGAGTATCAGTTCTGTACGCCGAACCGCTACCGTGCCGAAGGCGGCCCCCTGATGGGCGCTTACGCAGCGCTCCAGGATTGGGACGGATTGTTCCGCTTCGCCTGGGCGCATAACAAAGATTATCTGATGAAACCCTATACCAACGCCGGATTCGACATCGTGCAGGACCCCGTCAACCGGCTGGCGGAACGGATCATTTTCTTCCTGTTCCGGCGCGGCGACGTGTCGCCGTCGAAAGAGGCTTTTGCGTTGCCGGTCACGCCCGCCATGGTGGATGCGGAAGATCAGAACTTTCCCGCCGGGTTCGAGTACCTCGGCCTCAGGAGCCGGATCGGAACCGTATCATCGGGCCGCGTTCCTGCCGGAGTAAAACTGCTGTCGCCGCAAACGTTGCCTGACATCGGCCGGGAAAAGGCGGTGAGTTCCACGGACGAGATTGAAATCGACTCCTCGCTCTTCTTTCGGGTCGTCACCCCGAAAAGCGAATGCCTGATCCTGAAAGAGGGCGAAAGCGCCGGGAAACGCCTGCATGTCAAAGACGCGGACACCTTTCAGGCACTCGCCCTCTGCTCGCTCGATGACCGGGAGATCGGCGAAAGCAGCCGGTTGCTCCTGTTCCAGCTTACCGACGTCAAAAACACCATCGGCCGTTTTTCAACGCCGGAGATGAAGCTGGTCGAATACTGGGGTGAGCTGCCGCAGATGGTTCGGAACGGCCGGGCTCAGCTGGAAATCAGCCTGCCGCCGGGCGGCTGGCGCGTAAGCGCGCTTCACCTCGACGGCAGTGTAAAGAAGGCGATTCCGGCCCGGTATTCCGATGGAATCCTCTCTTTTTCCGCCAATACCGCGGATTCCATGGTATATGCGATCACGCGTTAAAAAACGTCTTTGAACCGGCCGGGGAACTGTTCGGTGATCTGTTCCCACTGGCGGATCGAGTCGTTCGCGGAATCGATGGCGCGGCACTGGTCGTTGTCCAACGCTTCGGGATCGGCTCCGGCGAGGAGCAGAAGCCGGGCGATCTCCCCGGTACGCGACATATGCAGCGGCGTGCGGTTAAACCAGTCGCGGGCATGGACATCTGCTCCGTGGGCCAGCAAAACCCGGACGACCGCCTCCGAAGCGGCCGTATGGAGCGGCGTCCAGCGATTTCGCCCGGCGCCTTCCAGCTTCGCCCCGTGGGCAAGCAGGAGTTCCGCCATTTCCGCCGAGCGGGTAAGATGCAGCACGCTTTCGTTGGCCCGGTTCAAGTGCGTCACCCGGCATCCGGCCATAATCAGCGCTTCCGCCACATCGCTCCTGGCGGTCTGGAAAAGAGCCGTTTCGCCGTCGCAGTCCACTCCGTTGGGATCCGCCCCCGCCCGGATCAGGAATTCCACCATTTTCCAGCTGCGGGCACTATGCAGCAGCGGCCGGTTCAAGCCGTCGCAAAGATCGACCCGCGCACCATCGGCGATTTCCGTTTGGAGAGAGGCAATATTCTCGTCATAAATCATTTGCTGAAGGCGTTCCAGCTCGAAATCCCACAGCCGTTTCGCCACCCGGTCGATCCATTTCTTTTCCCGCAAGCGTTTTCGCCACAACCGGGGAATCGCCCTCAAGCCATGCATCGCCCCCAGGAGGTTGCCGGCGATTGCCGCCGCCGGACCGTACTTGGCCGCTGCCGACACGCCGCCGGTAAAGTCATGTTCATAACGCAAGCCGAAAACCAGAGCCAGGCTTAAGGCTTCCCCGGCAGTCTGCCCTTGTCCCAACGGGGCGGCGGCGTCCGTGCCGGAAGCGGCCGATTCAACGGCCCGGCGTACGGCGAGCAGCGTTTCTTCGTGTTCCGGATCACGGCGCAACGGTTCGGCCGCCCGTTCGAGCGCCTCGCGCAACGGCAGCGAATGCCGGACGATTTGCGCGATCAGTTCGGCAAAGAATCCGGCGCAGAGAATCCCGGTCGGATGGCCGTGGGTGACTTGCGCGGAGATTTTTCCCAGCGTAAAAGCGTCGAATCCGTCGACCGGAATCAATCCGCATGGCGCGCTCCGTAAAATCGCGCCGCACCCATTGCTGCCGGCAACCGGCTCGCGCCCGGCCAACGCCTCCAGGCTGACCGGGTCGGGGGCGCGGCGCTGCCAGAGCACCGGATGGTTGAACAGCCATCGCATGGTTCCCGGAGGAGCCGGTTCGCTCTGGGTCAGGTACCAGCGCCGGTAGCCGCGTTCGAAGTAAACCGAGACCGGGTCCCGGCGGTGATGATAGGCCATCAGCAGCATCGACTCCAGGGTGAAAACCGTCATCTGCGTAACGCCGGTGATGTCGCCGTCCACGGCGTCTGCCGTCGCCCCGCCCCAGATACAGCCGAGCATTCGTTCATATTTTGTCGTCATATCTACCTCCCGGATATAATTTAGTCTGCCGTGTCGGACATTTTATGTACACCATGCTTGCAATTGCAAAGAAACGGCGTCATATTGAAAGCAGGAGGCAACACGATGCCGGTCAACAAGAAATCCCGTGAGAGAATCATCCAGCTGCTGGATATGATGAAGAAGAAACTGTATCCGAACCACACCCGCTTGCTCAAACGGATGCGGAACCTGGACATTGCCGGAACGTACACCGTCTCGGCCAAAACCGTCCAGCGCGACAT
>JAVBSA010000252.1:0-13882 GCA_031556915.1 Victivallis sp. | reverse complement strand
ATCTTCGCCAGCTTCGCCACATAATCCGCCGTGCTGAAGGAAGAGTTATTGGAGAGGAAGGCATAACCGATCCGTTTCGACTCCAGATACTTGAGGAATGGGATCGTGGTCGGGAAGAGCGTGTTCCCGTGATAGATGGTTCCATCCATATCGAGAAAGACCTGGCGGATTGCGTTAAGCTTTGAATTCATGTTTCACCTTGAGTGCGAGCGCCGGATCGTCGGTGTAAAAGCGGCAGATCCCCATTTCGAGGAAACGGCGGATTTCATTTGCGTCGTTGACCGTCCACACACCCGGTTCGAGACCGGCGGCGCGGATCATCGTCACCCGTTCCGGAGTCAGGAAATCGAAGTGCGAGACGAGGCCGAAAAAGTTCGCGTTCAACGCTCTCGCGATCCCCTGTTCGAGGGTTTCCGCCCCGTGGGTGTCGTAGAAAATGACCGCCTGCGGAATCAGCCGCTTCGCCTCGGCGAGATAGTCGAAGTTCCCGTCGTTGAAGGCGATACGGTCTTCGAGCTGCGCGGCCTTGACCGCGTCGCAGATTTCCCGGACCGCAGGGCATTTGGGTTGGAGCGACATGCGGATTCCGGGCCGGATCGTCAGCCAATCCAATGCTTCTTCGAGCGTCGGGAGCCCCAGTTCAAGCAATTGAGCTCCTGTGCTTTCGGCGATCACGAGATCTTTGGCGAAAGTGCGCCCCGTGGTGTGGTCGTGGCAGAGGAACAAGCCGCCGTCGGCGCTCCGGTGGACGTCGGTTTCAATGAAATCCGCCCCGATCCGGTAAGCGCTTTCGAAAGAACCGATGGTGTTTTCAGGTACCGCAACCGGATTCCCCCGGTGCGCGGTAACCCCGTTTTCCCGAAAAGACATCTTCTCTCCCTTTCGTGTTTACTATAAAGTTTCCTAAATATAAACTCGTTTGGGAATAAGTCAAACGAAAAACAGGGCAAATGCAAAAAGTATTTGGCAGCCGAACGGAAAAATTCTGTTGTGAGGCTGTGTCGTTATTCTGATTTTTCGTTTGCAATGACTTCCCAATGGCCGCTCCGATCTGCTCCGATCCGGCGAATGCGATTGAGACCCTTTAAGATTGCAATTTGTTTTTCAACACCCTTGACGGATATTCCGATTTGTTCGGCAAGACGTTTCACCGTGATTTCAGGGTCGGCTTTCAGGAGTTCCAATATTTTCTCCCTACTGTTCTCCCTACTGTTCTCCCTACTTTTCTCCCTACTGGCAGGAGGGGAGGGAGACAACTCCTTCTCTCTGGCGATTCGCTTCAATTTTTCCGAGGCATTCAAGCACAGGCTGAACCCGGAGCCGGCAAAATATTCATATTCCGGAAGCGCTAAGCCGGAAACCTTGCAGGCATCCGTGATTTTTTGGATTCCGCGGCCCCAGGTGTCGATTTCCCCCGAACGGTAAAAAGCTCCTGCAATCAGTGGGTTGTAAGGGCGTGATGCATGCGGTTTGAACAAATTTTCCAAGGTCCAATCTTCCGGCATGACTCCGGAATTGTAGATTCGAATCATATCATCAAAGACTTTTATTTGAATCGGGATACCGGTTGCGTAATTCTTATGGATCACCGCGTTGAGAATAGCTTCACGAAGCGCGGCATCCGGATAAAGAAAATCTTCTTTGCGTTGAAAACCTTCAAACGATACATAGGCTTTCAGATATTTTATTTTAAGGATATCCTGAACCAAATCCACCTGTTCGAATAAAGAGCCGGTCAAGTCGTCTTGATGAATCAGATCTGACTCCGACCGGAAATACGCCACCCTCAGGATCGCGCCGAAAATATATTTCTCCGGCATCGGGTGAAAAAGCAGTATGGCGGCTCGGGTCAGTCCGCCATTATGAATCAGGTTGAGATTTTCGAGGATTGAACCGCGATCTTCTTGAAGAAATGATTCCGGCATCCGTCTGTTCTTGATCGCTGCTTTTCGAAAAATCAGAAACGCTTTTTCGGAAAGATCTTCTATCGAAACGCCGGGAACAGTCACGGAATCCCAACTGATTCCTTGTTTCTTCAGCAGCATGCGTTCCAGAGCGGTTCCCTTCAGTTCCTGTGTTGTGCTGCCGGAGCGATAATAAAAGCGTCCGCGATAGTTGATCAGGTTCGAGTAGGCTGGAACATCAATGCGAATATAATCCCCGTCTCCGGTGGAAATTAATTTCACATCGGCGATAACGCCGAGTGTATCGCGAATCTTATTGGGAAGATCTTCCAGAAGTTTCTTTTCGCTTTTGAGAGGAAAAATTTTGCCGCGATCATCAATGCCGACACAAAGGGAGCCTCCCTCTGCATTGGCAAAGGCACATACCCATTTCAGGTATTCATCGTTCCAATTTTCCTTCCATTCTATGTTATGGCATTCTTTCATAAATTTTCCGTCAGTTGTTGTTCTGCTAATATACCGGGTGCAAGCGTTTTATACAATTGATTCAATCGTTGCATTGTTGGATATCGGATACGATTACAGCAGCTTGAATCCGTTGCGTGTGACAAGGATGGGCCGGTTGATCAGCAATTTGTCTTCGTTGAACGGAGTGTTCGCCAATTGTTCCACGCCTGTCATGTCGCCGGATTCCGGCACCGGCGCAAGGCCCAGGGTGTCGCGGTCGGGAATCATGGCGAGCAGTTTCTCGTCCTCGTTCAGGTATCCGGGGACAAGAAGAAGCCTGGCCGCATCATAACAATCGTGGGCCGCAATCAGGTTCATCGAGTGATGATCGACGACGATGCGGACGGCTTGTTCCGGAAACAGCTTCCGGAGATTGGCAAGAGCGAGTTCGTGCAATTCGCCGGGCGGCATTTCCAGTTCACGCAACGCCTCTTCGGTTATGTATTGCATATTCTGTTCCGAATCAGCCACATACAGGATGCATAACGGTAAGCCGTCCAGGCGGCGGTGCGGCATTGGGCACCGTTTGGTAAAGAAGGTCAGGTGCTCCGCGCGAATGAGCTGCGGTAAAATGTGTTCCGCATGTTTTTCGCGGGAGAATGTTTCGATCCCGTCGTTGACGAGAACCGAATTGAAAAACCATTCGTAGATATTCCGGCGGCCTTCGCGATCCTCCGCTTTGAGCGCGGTACACCCGGTCATTATTTTGTGGAGATCGATTTGCCCGTTCTTCACATGATCCGATTGAAAATGGATATGCGATGTTGTAATGCGGTTGATTGAAATATCCGGACGTCTCGCTTTTATGTATGCGGCGAATTCCGCGGCGATCTTCTTTCGCCGCGACAGCGGAGCCGCGATCATGCTGAGGATCACGCCGCCCGCGACAGCCGAAAACAAGAAAAACCATTTCATGATCGTATTGAGCTCCCGGATCAGGCGAGGGTTATGGAGTTTTTGGCGGCTTGATTATTGAGAAGAGCGAGCTCCGGGGCGGCGAGATCGGTTTTGATGACTGCTTTGGAGAGTTTCAGGTCGCTGCCGTTCCCGGCGAGGTCGAGAGCGCGGATTCCGTAGAAATATTCTCCTTTTTCCAAATCTTCCAGACGGAGGTCGAACTGATCGGCGTCCAGGGTCGCCAGAAGATTCAGATCGTTTGACGAAGTTCCGCCCCAGACTTCGTAAGCCGTTACCCCTGTGTTGTCTTTGGCCTTTTGCCAGGAGAGGGACACCTGGTTGCCGGCGACGTTCAGTTTTACGGAGACCTTGCCCGGGGCGGTGACATCCCTGACGGTAAAGGTGACGGCGTCGCTCCAGGCGCCTTCGTTCCCCGCCTTGTCGATCGCCATCACCCGGTAACGGTGTTCGCCGACGCCGAGTTTGCCTGTCTTCAGACTGGTTTTCGTCGACTTGTAGATTTTGCCGTCCAGCTCGATCAGGTAGCGGGCAATCCGGCCGGAGTTGTCGGTTGCCGTTTCCCCCGACAGAATGGCGGTTTACTTGGGATCGGAAACGGCCGCATTGCTTAAGCCGATCACCTTGCCGGGCGGAGTCGCGTCTTTGACTGTGATACTCTTCTTCGCCGCCTTGCTGTAGTTAAAGCCATCGAAAGCAAAGACTTCAATCGTGTGCTTGCCGACGTCGGATTCGCCCAGCGCCAGGCTGACGGAGCCGGCTTCGCCCGTCAATTCCGCCCGGGTCGCGCCGTCGTATTTGATTTGGTAAGAGACGATCGAACCTTTCTTGTCTTCGCCCTGCCAGGATAGCCTGAGTTCATATCCCGTCAGGGCGGCAGCCAGTTTTTTTACGGTCGGAGCCGTAACGTCCACGATGGTAAATGTTCGTGTGTCGCTCCAGGCTCCGCGCCGCCGCCAGCCGTCGACCGCCCGGACCGAATAGGTGTGATCGCCGAGAGCGAGGTTTTTCAGTGTCGCACCGGTCCCTTTGACGATCCGGGAACTGTTGTCCAGGCGGATCTCATACGAGATACCCGAACCGGCTACTTTGCCCCATTTGAGGACGGCGTCGTATTGCTTGACCGTGAGAACGGGGGAAACGCTGCCGGGGCCGTTTTCGTCGGGCGCGTTTTTGTCGATGTTCGTGACCGTGTATTGCGCTTCGGCAACGTTCCCCGCCGCATCGGCCGCCCGGAAGTAGACCGTGGTGTTTTCGGTGACGGTGACGGCTCCGGCATAATCGAGCCATTGGCCGTTTTCGCCCAGGCGGTACTGTTGGAGTGTGATTCCGACGTTGTCGGCAAATTCCGCTTTGAGGGTGATGTTCCGGTTGGTCGGGGCGGTGGTGCTGGGGAGGATGTTGCTGATTGTCGGCGCGATAATATCTTGTATTTCAAATGTTTGAGCCGTGCTCCACTCGCTTTTGTTGCCGGCGGCGTCATATGCTTGTACCTGGTAAATGTGAGTGCCGGCGGCGAAATCGGTGACAACGTGGCTCAAGGATTTGACGTCATAGGTCAGGCTGCCGATTTTCAGGATATAACCTGCCACAGCGACATTGTCGGCGGCGGCGTTCCAGCTGATTGCAACATCATAGGCATCGACGACGGCGGTGGGCAGGCCGTCCAGGACCGGCGGCGTCGAATCGAAGATTTGAAACGATTTGACCGCGCTCCATTCCTCACTGACGCCGTGAGCCATCAGCTGATAGGTGTGGCTGCCCATATTTAAATTGTTGATTGTATAGCTGTTGCCGGTCAGCTGGTATTCCTGGTCGTCAACCCGCAGGGTATAGCTTGTGACGTGTGAGTCATAGACCCAGCTGATCGTGACGCTGTAACCGTCGGTTACGGCGACAGAGGCGTAGTCATACGCTTTTTTGCTTTTCACTTCCACCGTCAACAGCGCATTGTTTGTAAGCGTAAAATCGGCGAATTCACATCGGGCAAAGGTGTCGGATATTCTGACGTTATACGTTTGCTTGCCCATGATGACCTTGAATATCAGGCTGTTAAGCCATGAAAGATCGACATTGGATTGGATTAAAGTATAAATTCCATCCCGGGCTCCGTCCAAATTGATTGTAAAGGCGGCCTCGGCCAGATTGCCGGCGGCGGAGAGATTGAGCATGGCGCCGGAGCTTTGCCCGGCCAGCGTCAGGTTGACAGAGATGTTTGAACCGGTGACGGCGCCGTAAAATTTTGCCGTGCTGTCCACAGTGATGCTGTTCCGGCCCGCGAATAAGGCGATGTTTCCCAGCATGACTGCGTTGCCGCCGAGGGAGATGGAGTCATTGCCGGCACTGCCGTAAAAAGCATATCCGGTCGCAGATGCAAGAATATCCTGTGCGATGGTTACGCCGTTTTTTACAAAATCCCAAAGACTGTCTGTCAAAGAACGGGTGCTTTGTTTTGCGCTTTGACCGGAAACCAGGTAGGTTCCCCCGAAAACAACGCCTCCGGCGAGGCTGACGACGGTTGTTTTCGCGGCCGAGGCCAGGATGCCGTATCCGTAGCCGCCTGAGGAGGCGTTTGCGACCAGCATGCCCGATTTCGTGTCAATGGTTATTGTACCTGACGTTACGGAGTTGTAGATTGCGTACGCCGATTTGCCCGAAACCGACAGCGAACCGCTGAATTGCGTGAGGGTGAAGCTGGAACCGGTGCTTCTCAACCCGAAATTCACGGCGGTCAACGTCGTATAGACTTTGGCGTTCCAGTTGTCGATCGTGATCTGGTTGGCCACGGCGTAGAGGCCGGTCACACTGATCTCGATCTCCTTCCCGGCCATGCCGGCGGAGAAGGTGATTGCGGCGCTTTTGTTGTTCAGCGAATTGGTCTGCTCCAGAACCCGCTGCAAAGTGCCGGCTCCATACTCCCGATTGTCTTTGACGGTAAAAGCCGAGTTGTCGTATACCGGGAACACATCGATGAGAAGGTAGGGGACGATGCTTTGATTGAGTTCCGCCAGAGAATACCACTTCGTGGCGGAATGATTGCCCCAGCCGAAATTGAGGTGTACTTGATCAGTGGCGCCGTCATAGCCGTCCGTCACCACAGCATGGCTGCCGTTCGAAACGCAGGTGGCGATTGCGTACCCTGCCATCAGGTTGTCCACCATGATTTCCCAAGCCAGCGCGGTCAGCTTCTTGCCGGCATAAAAATAAGAATGAGTGTTGGAAACAAATTGAACGGAGTCGTAACCGGCATTTTCGAACAGTCCCGCAAACGGGATTCCGGTCGCGTCCGTCTTATAATTTCCCTTGCCCTTTACACCGATGGCAAAATTGAGCGCGGCAATATACTGATCTTTTTCGGAGCCGGATAAACCTGGCTTGTCCAGGATCCGGTTCAAGGAATCGAAATCAAGATAGCCATATTTTGCCGCCCCCGCAACGGTACCGTCAATGACGATATTCGTGCTTGCAACCGTATAGCCGTCGGCGGTGGTAAAGGTATATTTGGGTGCAAATCCGGTTTTCTCCAGCCAGTAATACATCATCTGACTGCCCATGGTCGCGGTGCACCCGGTCAGTGCCCGCTTGCCGGTCGATGGGATAATCGGGCAATATTGATTGAACGCTACGCTTCCGCCGGTAGAAATCGGTCCGCTCTGCTTCCACATGGTGCCGAGGAGAATAAACGGAGCCGCCGATCCGTTGCCGGTCTGCCCGATGGTGACCGATCCGGTGCGGGGGGCGAAAAAAGGTATTTCAAACGTTTCCTGTTCCCCAAAAGCGACCGCGCCATCGGCGAGCAGATAAAGGTCGGCGGTGTGGACGGCGTTGGCGGTTTGAGTGTATGACATTGATATTGATGTCCTTTATATTGATTTAACAATAAGATAGCATAAAATTATGATATTAAAAGCTGCCGTCTGTTCCGGGATGCCGCCTTGTATTTCACGCCAACGAAGGTTATAGTTTTGAAGAAATCAGGAGGTGCCATGTTTTTGATTCGATTTTTTCTTTTGACTGTCGTGATGATCGGGGTTTGTGCGGCGTCGGAGACGGTTTCGCTGACTGTGGGGCAATGGAATCCGGGGCGCTTCGGCAAAATCGAAGACAACCGGGTTCTGATCCGGGTGCCGGAGGCGGACAAGGCGGCGATGAATTGCGCCGGGGCGAGCGTCGATCTTGCCCCCTACCGGGGACAGTCGCTCTGTTTTACCGTCAAGGCGAGGGCGAAAGAGGTTTCCGTGCCGCGCCAGAAATGGAACGGTGTCAAATTCATGCTCAACTACCGCGACGGCAACAACCAGGAATATTGGCACCATCCCTCCAATCTTCAGGGCTCCTTCGATTGGAAGGAGCTTGCTTTCACCTGTTCCATCGCGCCGACGGCGGAGAAGGGGGCGCTCAGGCTCGGGCTTCAGGACAGTTCGGGCGAGGTGGAGTTCGATCTTGCCACATTGAAGGTCTTTTCGCTCTTTCCCATCGTCAACCGGGATTATAAGATCAAGTACCCGGAACGGATCGCCAAAATGCCGTTGCTGCGCGGCGTGATGTCTCCTCATTCCTTTACGGATGAAGATCTTGCGACGTTGGCCGAATGGAAGGTGAAGCTGGTTCGCGCCCAGATCACCCGCGCCTGGGGCAAGGCCAATACCGACCGCGACCTGGCGGAGTACGACCGCTGGCTCGACTCCAAACTCGATCACCTCGAGGAGGTGTTCAAGAAGGCGGAGCAGTACGGAATTCTCTTTGTGATCGACCTCCATTCGCCCCCCGGCGGCCGCGACGAAACCAGGGACATGAATATGTTCTACGATAAAACCTATGCGGACCACTTTGTGAAAGTGTGGGAGCGCATCGCCAAACGGTTCAAGGGCAATCCTTCGGTGTGGGCTTATGACCTTGTGAATGAACCGGTTCAGAACCGTCCGGCGCTTTACGACTACTGGAACCTTCAGCGCATGGCGGCCGAGGCGGTGCGCAAGATCGACGGAGATACCCCCATCATGGTCGAATCGAACGAATGGGATTCGCCGGTCTCTTTCCGCTACCTTTCGCCGCTGGCGATGGACAACGTGATCTATCAGGTGCATATGTATCACCCGGGCCAGTTCACCCACCAATTTGTGCACAACGCCTACGGAGAGCAGGGGAAAACCGAGTTTCTCCGCTATCCCGGCAAGATCGGCAATGAGATGTGGGACAAGGAGAAGATCAAACAGCGCCTCCAGGCGGTTCGCGACTTCCAGTTGCGCCACGACGCCCGGATTTTCGTCGGGGAGTTTTCGGCGATCGCCTGGGCTCCCGGCGCGGCCGATTATCTGCGTGACTGCATCGAAGTTTTTGAGGAATACAATTGGGATTGGACCTACCACGCCTTTCGGGAATGGAAGGGGTGGAGCGTCGAGCATGAGGGCATGCCCGGCAAATTGGTTCCGTCGCAGGGCAATGACCGCAAAAACGTGTTGCTGAAGGGATTCCGGGGAGAGTATAAAAAATGATAGAACTATCGATTCCGTATGGCAAGGATCGCATGACGGCCCGTTTGGCGGGGTCGCGTTGTCTCGGTATTTTCAAGCCCGCATTGCCGCGCGCGGCGGAGGACGAGGCGGCGGAGGTGGCGCGCGCGCTTGCCGCGCCGATCGGTTCCGCGCCGCTTTGCGAGCTTGCGCGCGGCAAGCGGAACGCGGTAGTGATTGCAAGCGACCACACCCGCCCGGTGCCGAGCCGGATCCTGATGCCGCAGCTCCTAGCGGAACTGCGCAAGGGGGCGCCCGGAATCGACGTCACCATCCTGATCGCCACCGGGTTCCACCGGGGAACGACCCGGGATGAACTGGTGGCGAAGTTCGGTGAACGGATCGTGGAGGATGAGAAGATTGTGATCCATGATTCGACCGACGACGGCGCGATGGTGAAGCTGGGGACGCTGCCTTCGGGCGGGGAGCTGATCATCAACCGCCTGGCGGTGGAGACGGATTTGTTGATTTCGGAGGGTTTTATCGAGCCGCATTTTTTCGCCGGATTTTCGGGCGGGCGCAAGAGTGTGCTGCCGGGGATCGCTTCGAAGACGACGGTGCTGGCGAATCATTGTTCGGAGTTTATCCGGAGTCCGTTTGCGCGGACGGGGAATCTCGCGGACAATCCGCTTCATTGCGATATGCTTTACGCGGCGGAACAGGCGCGATTGGCTTTTATTTTGAATGTGGTGATCGACGGGGAGAAGCGGATCGTGCGTGCCTTTGCGGGCGACAGCGGGAAGGCGCACGTGGCGGGCTGTGAATTCTTGCGCGGTTTGGCGGGGGTGGAGGTTCCCGAGGCTGATATTGTGATTACGGGGAACGGCGGGTTTCCGTTGGACCAGAATGTATACCAGGCGGTGAAGGGGATGACGGCCGGGGAGGCGGTTTGCCGTGAGGGCGGGGTGATTATTCTTTGTGCCGCGTGCAATGACGGTCATGGCGGGGAGGCGTTTTACCGGAGTCTGGCGGGGGCGGTGACGCCGCATGTGTTGTTGGCGGAGACGGCGAAAGTGCCGCGCAACGAGACGAAGCCGGATCAGTGGGAGTATCAGATATTGGCGCGGATTCGCGACCGGTTCCGGGTGATTATGGTGACGCGCGACTGCGATCACGCGATGCTGAGAAGGATGCATCTCGAGGCGGCGTATGACTTGGAGGAGGCGCTGGAGATGGCGGGGGAGGGGAGCGTAGCGGTGATACCGGACGGAGTGTCGGTGATAGCGAAGCGGAAGTAGGGGAGGCGGAGCCGGGCGTGGAAGTAGGGGAGGCGAAGCCGACCGGGTCCAGGGCCTTTCGGCCTTGGTGCGGATTCCAAAGGGTGCATAACCCTTTGGCGGAGTTTGAGGCGGAGCCTCAAGCTTTCTCGCGCGCCGGTGACGCTGAAAAAGGAAAATTTCGAAAGAAATTTTCCGCCACCAGGCGGGCGACGGTCTTTTCGACCGCCAGGTCGAAAAGACCCCGACCCCTGTCAGGCTCCCGCGGCTTTTCATATTGACGGTATCCGGTTACTGCATTTTTTGCTGCATAATAAAAAAGTGAAAAATATTTATTTTTTTGCTTTCATTCCATTTTTTCCATGCTATTGTGAAGTACGGTTCGAAAATTGCTTCTTTCCACGATTGGCTGTCAGAAGAAGATAAATCTCATATAGACAAGGAGTAGCGATATGCCGTCTCAAGGGTACCCGTTTGTCAATATCGTGGAGAGTGAGGACAAGTCCGTCACCGTCAATGGCGGCGGCGGCAAGCTTGATCTGCAGATTAAGCTCAAGGTCAATGAGAATATCGCGGATATTTTTGCTTTCATTTCCGGCGGGGAAGAGAATCCCGGCCGTCATTCTCTTACGGTCAAAGCCGGCAAGGCCGGAATCATCGTCGCCAGCGGGGGAAAACTGACTTGCCTCGATTACCCGGAGTCTCCTTCCGTGCTGGTGATGAAGAGCGGAAGTCCCGGCTGGGAATCGGCTCCCGCGAGCGGCAAATGCCTCCTGGGGCTGAAGGGCGGCTCCATCCACTGGTACCGGATGGAGGATTGCGAACACGCTTGCGACAGCGACACGGAGGAATAATCATGTCTTTCATCACAATTACCGATCCGCCGCCGAACAACAATGAGTTTGTCGATTGGTATAACGTTCTGGTCGATTTTTGCGAAAAACTCGGCTTCGACACAGTTCCAACCCGCAAGGGAAAGACGGATGCTATCGAACCGATGGATATGGATTACTTGCGCCATGTGATACTGGATGGGCGCAAGAAGTTTTTCGAACCATCGCAGCTTGATTTGACAAAGGAAGATCCGTTTAAAGAAGAGAGCGCCTGGCCCCAAATCAACGGCGACAAGGGGTTCCTCGTTATGCCGGGCCGATACACTACAAGCGGTTGCAGTGTCTATTCGATGGAGCTAATCGGGTTGGAAGCTCCGGTTTTATACGAGCATTTCAAAGATATTGAAAATGTGCTGAAAACTCTTCGGTATCGAACCTATAACTACCGTTTGCACCTCGATATCGACCGGGACCGCCTGAGCACGGAAGTCGAACTGCTTCGCGGCGACATGATGGGCGATGTCCACTCCATGGAATTCGACGAAGACGAGAAGAAGCTCCGCGATTCCTGGGAGATCAGTTATACGGCGATCTCTTTTACGGACGGGGCCGATTCAGTTTCTTACGGACTCTACTACCGGCGAAACACCGACGACTGGGAGGCTTATTCCAGTTCGTCGGGAGTTAAAATGGAGGCGGACAAAGCGGAAATCGACATCGGCCGCCTCGTGGAGCTGAAGTACGCGGAGGCGGAAGACTGGAAAGAAAAATTCCTGATCCAGCCGGTTGTGGCTATCGTTCACAAAATTCCGGATACCGAACCGGGCGAGCAGATGAAAGACGACGACAAAAACGGCGTCGCGGTTGTGAATCAATGTTCTTGCTCCGGCGGAACCTGCGATCTGCAGTCGAATAAACATGATTATGTCAAGGATTCCAGCGGGAGCAATTCCACCAATGCGACGCAGGCGTTGGTGAGATCGAATTCAACCAACGGTCTTGTCATTGAACATGCGATCCGGACTTTTTCGTATGCGGAAGGGGTGTACGGGCAATATAATTGCGACACCCGGATCGATGAGGAGTTTTCCGGCTCCGGCAAAGATGAAAACGACAACCCGGCGAGCTGGGAATTATGCCGCGTCATTCGCCCCAGCGGAGCCAGAGTGCTCTTTGCACTGAGCGGTGATTGGACCGGGAAGCCCACAAACGGTCGGGACTATTGGATATCCCAAGTTGGGGGCGGATACGAAATTACCTTTACGGACGGTGTCGTACATTGGTTTCCCGGAAACGAATTGAAGTCCTGTTCGCTTGGCATGAAGAAGGAAGAGATACCCGGCAAAGATATCATCCGCGGCAAAGACGGCGGCGTCTATTATTTCGAATTGGACGAAGTGGAGGGTGTTGAAGTAACCGTGAACGACCGCGGCGTGCCGGGCGTTTCCCGGCCCTATACGCCGCCGAGAACGGGCGGAGCGCGGCTTCGCGCCGTCCGGGCGGTTTCCTACGACACTATTGCGGAAATCTTGACCAGCGACAATCTCGCGGATGCGTCCGGATTCGATTTCGCCGACTTTTATCCGCCGGGCGGGATGCCGGATTTCGGCACGCCGGAATCCTGTTACGTCATGAGTTTCCTGAATGAAAGCGGTGTGCTGACCGGGAAGTACATCGAGTTGCGGCGGGATACCGGAATCGTCACCAAGGGGTTCTGGAACAAAGAAGAGGGAGCCCTGCTGCCAAGCGAACTCAATGTGTTCGAACGGATTAGAGAAGAAAAGGAAGAGGGGGAAGAAGAGGACGGCGGTTTCCTCGAGGTTCGCAACACGGTAAAATACGGCTTGGACGGGCGGAGCGAATCGGTGCGCCGCGCCCGGAAACGCACCCTGTTCGGTTCGGAAGTCGTCATCGAGGAGTTTCGCCGTTACGGAACGCCGGAAGAGCTGCATGCGGTCTATGAATACGGCACTGCGGTCGGCGCGCCGGATTACGGCAAACTTCTGTATTCCAGATACTTCGACGGAAATTGGCGGAAGTGCGAATATGACGCGGCAGGTCGATTGGTCAAAGAGACCACGCCCTTCATGGACTCCGCACCGGAAGAGGCGGAGGCGAACCACCGGGTTACGGTCTATTCTTACAGCGCGCTCGCTTCCGGCGAAGAGGCGCGGGAGCTCGACGGGCGGCCCCGGACAGTGATCGAGTACGAACTCGGGCAGGAGACCGGGCGGCGTTATCGCCTCTATTTCCCCGGGGAGGATTGGAGTGTGACCGCCGTAGCGCCCGGAGCCGCCTATGACGCTCCGGGAAATATGGTGACGAAAAACTTCGTCTATACGAACGGAGAGTTCACCGGCCGCAATTGGAAGAGCGAAAATTCGGACGGTTCCTCCTCGATTACAACCTACCGGATGGTGGATGGCAATCTTGAATCCACCACCGAATCCGGCCGGCCGGGGCACGGTACGCGCACGGTGGCGGTCTCCAATTCTCGGAATCATGTTTTATCGCGCCGGAGTTACGATATCGAAACGGGCCTCTTGATCGGGGGGAGCGATTATGTTTACGACCGCTTCGGCCGCGTCCTGACCGAACGGACGGTTGACGGCGACGTGACGACGACCGAATACAACTGCTGCGGTCCGCGCTTCATCACCCGCCCGGACGGTGGCACAACGGAATACGCTTACGACGTTTTTACGCGCCTGAAATTCGAAAGCGCGGCGGGAATCACGACGTACCACGCCTACGACGCCAACGACAACGAGACCCGGACGATTGTGACCGGCAAAGAGGGCGGCGAGTTGGTGACAACCAGGGAATACGACGCCGACGGCGAACTGATCAAAGAAACCGCCCCGGGCGGAGCGGTAACAACCTATTCGCGCGGGGCCGCTTGGAGCATGACCGCCAATGCGCTCGAGGGAACGCAGCGCAGCGATTACTACTGCGATGGCAGTGCAAAATCGGTATCGGGAACCGCCGCCACC
>JAVBSA010000267.1:0-5398 GCA_031556915.1 Victivallis sp. | reverse complement strand
CATCCCAGCGCTTGTTCTTTTTATCCCGGGTAACATCGTCGAACGAATGAAATACATACCAGTCATCAGACAGATTCTTCTTCGCAGCATCAAACACAATCCGTTCGGAAAACGGACGTTGGGAGAGGTCGCAATCGACCGGAATCATACGAGCCATACAGTCACCATTTTTATTATTTTACCTTGAAGAGCTGAGCTGTCTG
Source organism: Victivallis sp. (assembly GCA_031556915.1). Taxonomy (GTDB): domain Bacteria; phylum Verrucomicrobiota; class Lentisphaeria; order Victivallales; family Victivallaceae; genus Victivallis. Next base: position 5,195 of record JAVBSA010000267.1, on the reverse strand, counting down.
CGGCCGGTGGATGATGGTTGCCGTTACCGGTTTGTTGGTGGCGGCTTCTACTGCTTGCCGGTAGAGACGAAGCTGGGCGGCTTGTTCGGCCGCGTAAGCCTCCGACTTCTTCCCCTGGCCGCCGGTCTTGTGGTCGATAATCACGTATCCCGCGTCCGTCTCGATCAGCATGTCGATAAAACCCTGGTACAACGTACCCTTTTCATCGCGATAGGTCATCGGGACTTCACTGTCGACCCGGCTTTGCGGCCAGGTCTCCTTGATCCAGCCGTCGAGGTTCTCCGCCGCGCGCACCAGCGCCGCCGGCGTCACCCGGTCGGCAAGTTCCCAGTTCGCCAGGATCTCTTTGGCGATCTCCTCTTTGCGATGTTCGGGAGGCAGCGCGATGAAATTGTGGAAGGCGTTGCCGATTATCTCAAGACCTTCCTTCCCCGTCGGATGCTCCGGCTTCACGGACCACTCGCACAGCAGCTCCGCCGTACCGGTTTTGCCCGGTAATCCGCTCGGCTCCTGACGCGCGGGGGCATGGAGTGTTTCCGCCGCCGGCAACGCCGGCTCCCGGAACACCGGCGGCGTTTCCAAGGGAGTGATTGCATCATTCGCGGAGAAGATTCGAGTCGTCAACGGGAACTCCCGTTCGCCGACTTGCCAGCTACGCCTGCCCTCCTCCTTCGGAAAATTAAAAATCGGTGAATCGGTCAGACAATCCAGCCAGCCGCATAGCAACCGGTCTTTGATTTCCGCCGTCGACTTGCTGGCCATGGCGAAAATCACGCGATCTTCAGCCCGGGTAAATCCCACATAGAACAGACGTTTGTTTTCTTCACGTTCCCGCTCTTCCGCAGCGATCTGTAAATTGCTGTTTTCAAGACGCTCGTTAAAATCCGCAAACGACTTTCCTCCAAACGGATGCGGCCAATAACGAATGGACCGTCCCTTCAACGGCTGATGAACATCAAACTGTTCCGCCTGGTTGACATGAACACCGAACGCGGTCGCCTTTTCTTCGTTGTCGAGCGAAGCAAGGATCACCACCGGCCACTCCAACCCCTTGGCGCCGTGATAGGTCAACACATTGACGCTGTTGCGGTCGGAACAGAAAGGCGGCTTCTTCTCCGTTTCGGCCAGCATGGCGACGAAACCGGCGGCCGTCGCCGCACCCTGTTCCGCCAGAGCCTGTTCCATATATTGTTCACAGCGGCGGCGCAAACTTTCGAGGTTGCCCATCCGGTGAACCGGAAAAGACATGGATTGTATTTTTTCGTCAAGACCAAGCGCGGTGATGACGTATTCCAGAATTTCCCGTGGCGTTCCGTCTGGCGGCGGCGTTAATTTCTTCACAAAATCATTCTCGCGGACGGAGTCCAGAAAATCGACTTTCCCCCTCTCTTCCTCCGCAAGCAAAAGCCAGGCGTCCCGGGCTTTCTGCAGCTCTTTCAACCATTCCGGTTTCTTTCTGTAAAGCGCAAGGAGAGTTGCCAGGGCGACCGTATCCTTCCGGTCGACGCAGTACCGGTAGGCCGCCATAACCAGCCGGCATTCCGGCGTATTCAGCAGGTTCGCGGAAGGAACGGAGGCTTGGATATTCCACTCCTTCAAAGCCTTGGCCAGGTTGGCGCAATCGTCATTTTTCCGAAACAGCACAGCAATGTCGCCGGGAGAAATACCTTCGTCCCGAATCAGTTCGGCAATGCCGCGGGCAATTGCCCCCGGCGGCATTTTGACCTCCCTTCCGGATATCTTGCCATGCCACGCTTCGAGCTTCCCCCCCTCGGCATCCTCCGGGGGGCGCTCTTCGGGGACGCCGAGCGCACCCTCTTCCCCTGGCATGGCGGAAAAGGCGCGGGTGAAGATTTCATTGGCCAACTCCACCAGAGTTCGCCGGGAACGCCAGGAATAGGACAGGGTACTGGAATTGCGAATCGCTTCCGCCGCCGCCCGCATCAGCTCCGGGTCGCTGCCGCGGAAGCCGTAAATCGCCTGCTTGGGATCCCCCACCCAGACGGAACCTTTTTCCGAAAATTCGTTCAATTTCAGAAACAACGCCAGCTGAATCGGGCTGGTATCCTGAAACTCGTCGACCATGATTTGCGTCAGCCGCTGCCGAAGTTGTTTGCCCAAGTTCTTATTTTCCCGCAACTGCTCCAGCAACTTGTGCTCCTGATCGATGAAATCGACCAGCAAAAAGGCTTTTTTGTATTCTTCATACGCTTTCAACGAAGCGATGGAGCAGTCGAACACGCCGTGAATCAACCCGCAGAGATCGTCATAGAGTTCCCGGCTGTGCGGCAGATTTTTGGCGACTTCTTTCAGAGAGTCTACCTTGAATCCCGCGTCGTCCCTTGTGGCATACCCAAGGTTCGTCAACTTGCCCGCCTTCACCCAAGTTGGCGAACGCAGAAAATCAGTAATGTCTTTAACTCGTTCTTTGGTCTCTTTCCCTTTTGCCGGCCAATCTTTACATTCTGAAACCTGTGCGGCGATTTCGTCAAACGAAAAATTCTTATCTCCGGGAAATATCTCTTTCAACTGCCGGCAGGATTCCTCCGCGAAGGCTTTCAACGCTTCCGGCGCGAGGTCATTGCTCCGGGCGAAATTGACGATTTTCCGGACATCCTTTTGCCAATCATTGTTGGCTTGATAAAGCTTTTCTTCCGCAGGATTAAGTTCAAACGGTTCGGCCAGCCGTTCCAATTTTTCAGCCCATTCCTCCATAACGCAGGCCGTCGCGGCCAGAAAAACCGCGTCGGCATTCTCCTCCGGCAAAACCTCCAGTTCCGGTGATAGTCCGAGATCGACGGCGTACTCTTTCAGCAACTGCCCGCAAACGCCGTTGACGGTTCCGATCAGGCCGTTATAAACCCGTTGCGCCAGATCCGGCCGTTCATTCTTCAGCAATTCCCGGCGGATGCGGCTCGTCAGCTCGTCGGCGGCCTTTTCGGTAAAGGTGGTGATGAAAAGTCCTTCCGGCTGCATTCCTTCGGAGATTCCGCCACTCAGACGTTTCATCAGTTCATGGGTTTTTCCGGAGCCGGCTCCGGCTTTAATCAGTTCGATTGAATTCATCAGGTTCACTCCTCAATTCTGTCGCAAAGCATGGAGCAGTCGCAATTCTTACAATACGCGGTGAGGGCTAATGGGAGCGCGGAATTCTTTAAGTCTTCTTTATCGGAAAATCCGCGTTCCACGATTCCGTCGGTACACATTTGATCCCGACGCATCCGCCAGGAATCCTCCGCTTTTTTCCAGAGCGTGTCCCAATTCTGTTCGGGATCGTGAATGAACTTCTTTGCCGGGAAGAGGAAATAAGCCCCCCTCCCCGCGAACTCCGGGGAAAGGAGCCGGACGTAGGTCGCCAGCTGCAAGGCTTTTCCGGCCTTCAAATCCTCTTCATAATGTTTCCCGGAAGACCACTTCAGGTCGATAACAAACGGACAGCCCTCCGCATCCTTCAACAGGATATCGATTTTACCGGTGAATACATGGCCGTCAAACTCGCTCGTACGCTCCGCTTCCGTGCCGATGACGGTGAGGTTCAGCTTACGGATTTCCTCCATCAGAACGTTGACCGCCTCAATCAGCGTTTTCCGGATACGCCTTGATTCGACCTTGCGTTCGGGAACGCAAAGGGCGGCGGCCATCTCCGGAACCAGTTTGTCGAAAAGCTCTCCCGCTTTCCGCCCCGCCCCCTCCGGCGTCCACTCCTTCGAGATCGCAAAGAGCTCTTCCACAACCTTGTGCGCCAGGGTTCCGATCATCGGTTTATCCTCCGGCAACTTCAAAGCGGATGGGCGAAGTTTCAGATAATCCAGCAGGAACCACCGGTACGGACAGGCGAGAAACGTACTCATCTGAGAGTAGGAGAGCGCCCGCCAGGGCGTGTTATCGCCCGGTTCGATCGAACGGCAGTGTTCTTGATCCTCCGCGGAGCACTCCACCAACGACGCTTCGCGATCGCCAAGCCCCCAGTGAACGTTTTGCCTGGCGCTATCCCATATTTCAACATTCTTCAATTCATCCAGCAGGGGATGCGGGGCGACGATTTTTCCACGCAACTGTTTCGGGATAAACAAAATAAGACGCCGCTTCGCTTGAGAACCGGCATGGCGCCAGGCCAGAGATTCCCGCTGCCGCAATCCGGAATGCCCGATTCCGGGGATCGCTTGCCGCTCCTCCTTTGACCACCAGGTTTCCTTTTCCGCGTCCCGGTCGATGAAATTCCACCAGAGAACGGTGTCGAAATCGCCGTTCACCATCGCCGGATGCGAAAAAACAGCAAATTCGTTCACTTCCCGTTCGCCGTCGTCAGCGGTACCCGAACCGATGACCGAATCAAGGAGCCGGGCAAGTTTGACGCGATTGATAAGCCCCTGTCCTTCGGAGAGGGTCTTCAACATCCGGATATGCGGCAAACAGAGTTTCAGTTTGGGATATTCCTTGATTCGCGGTTTGAGAAGTTCAACGAGAAGATCACAGCGTTTTCGGAGAATTTCTTCCGGAACGCCCGCATCTTTCACGACGGCATTGCCGTCGAATCGCTCCTGTTCCAGCAGATCCCGCAAAGAGTCAAGCTGTTGAACCTCGTCCGTTCTGCCGGCTGCCGCCAACTGTTCTTTCGCTTCCCGCCAGGCATTGTTCCAGTATTCTCCCCCCATGCCGGGGTCATTACGCAACGCGTTTCCCAACCGGAATTTGACACAATCCGGAATGGGGGTACACGACAGCTGAAGGAGGCTCAGGAACCGTTCCGGGTGAAACGGCTTCCACATCGTTTCCAGCCACAGGGGAAGCACTTGCAGTGATTCCCGCCAGCGGGAAGGCTCGGAGACGCCCAGCGCTCCGAAACCGAAGCGGTGCAGAATTCCGTCGACAATATGGGAATCGCCTTCACAGATCACCGCCACCTTCGAATTGCCGCCGCCCTTGAGATAACGAGCCATCTGAAGAGCGAGCGTCATTTCGTCGGAAGCGTCCACCCGGATGATTTCGGGTGGAGTCGCATCCCTTCTTTCCGCCACGGAAATCCGCATACCGCAGCTCTGAAGTTTTTCAAAGAGCCGCCGCCATAATTCCGGCAGCAGCCCGACGGGTTCCCGCAGAAGCAACGTATCGGCAAAGGATTTTCCTTCGAGGGCAAATAACAGGGAATGCAACCGGTCCGGGAGGCCGGGAGCAAGCGGCAGCCGGACCGGCTC
>JAVBSA010000347.1:0-6492 GCA_031556915.1 Victivallis sp. | reverse complement strand
GAGCCCGCCACCATGCCGTCGGCCGAGATCTGGCGGGAAAATTTGCCCCAGCGGTAAGGCCCGTCATGCACATCCGAATGGGCGAAACGCACCGTGAATTGATAACCGTAGTCGGCCGCCGATTCCATCATCGCATCCAGCAGCGAGAAATCGAATACTCCCGGCAGCACTTCAAAGTCGTTCAGCGCGGGGCAAACCGTGCCGTGCGGCGTAAATTCGTGCGTCTCCTCAAGAAAACGCCGGAAATCGTTCACATAAAAATCCATCGGCTTCTGCCAACGCTTTCCATCCAGAAGCACATAGGACAAGCGGTTATTCGGACGCTTTTTCAATTCATGCCGGTCCGTCATCTTTCCTTTGCGGACAAGCTTTTTCGAGAAATCCGTTTTTTCCCCGAACACATAGGTCTGGGAGTCGATCTTTTTGCCGTTCTCTTCGATGTCGAGAACCAGCCGGAACGCGTGATAGACGTCATGCTTCGGAAATTCCAGCGCAATATCCTGCATGGCGGCCGAACCGATCGCTTTCTCTCCGGACGCCAATTCATCCGCGGAATAAAACGGATGCAGGACATAGCGCAATTTCAGGTTTTTCCGCTCCTTCGGGAATACCCGGATATTCAGTTTGAACGCCTCGTCCGCTTCATAGACGCCGTTCCCTTCCCGGCCGGGGTTCACCCGCATGCAGCCGATGACCGGCGCGCTCTTCAGGTCGACGCCCGGCAGACTCCGGCTGTCGGCGGCGTCAAAGACCTGGTGCTTCAACGAATCGGAAACCACCACGCCGCCCTTCTCATCGAGGATCTGATAATCAATCCAATAGTATCCGTTGCCGCCGAGTTCGAATTCAACCCTTTTCATACTCCCGGCGACGTCATTCGGGTCGTAAACGACGGATTCAAGGAACTCTTTGACCGGCGTGCCCTGAAAATCCGTCCGAATCTGTCCGGCCAGCGTATAGGTTCCTTTGTCTTTCAGGAAAGCTCCGGCAAACGCATTCGGCCGGACAGACGGCATCCGCAACGGAGTCGTAATTACCTGACCGAGATAAACCGTGCCTTTCCGCTCCACGATCACGCTGCCGGCGGTATCCGGCTGGGTCAGGTGGAGCTGGAATCCGATCAGTTCCAAGTTGCCGTCCGGCCACGAATTGACCACCTTGCCGCCCACGATGCAAGTGCCGTGCGAGGCGGGGGCGGCCTCGCCGCTATGAAAAGCCGCCGTGACGAAGGAATCCCACCCCTGTTTGTCGCGACGCTTCAGCGCCACGTTTTCTTTCGGAAAAAAGTAGAACAGCTCGCCGTCGCGATCGCGAATGATCGGGCGCAATTCCAATCCGAGATTCGTATGCCGGGAATCCAAAACCACGCCGTGCGCATCGAAAATAACACGCTCCGTACCGGCGGGCAATGCGATCGGCCTGGCCAGAAGAAGATCCACATCCTTGACCATGCGCGGATTGTTGCCGTTCATCATTCCGGTGTCGGGCGTCAATTCATAATCGATCGCCAGGATATCGGGTGTGAACTGTTTGATCTCCACGCTCCCTTTGTCCGGTTTCGGCGCGACCCAGTCCGCCGCCGGAGGCGGGGCGGCCGACAGGCAGCCCGCCGCCAGGATTGCCGCGTACAACAATATTTTTTTACCGGTCATACAGTAAATTCCTATTTTATTTCCAATTTCAGGATCGCGACCTCTTTTTCCGCCAGGGTGATCTCGAATCCTTCCCGCAGTTCAGCCGCGCTCTTCGTCCAGTCGATGTTCTTGTTGATCAATTCGGATATCCGGTATTTTCCCTCCGGCAAAGTCACCTTTACTTTGGTCGGCGGCGTAGTTCCGTCCTGTTCTTTCAGGTTGCGCATCAGCAGCAGATACCAGGTGCCGTTTTTCGGATTCCGGAGCAGGTTCGCCCAGACAAAGCTGGAATCCGCGTCGAACGGAACCGCGGCGGCGTGCCGCAAGGCAATGTCGCGGATATAGGAACGCTTGATTCCCTCGCCCTGACGGTCATGGAACGGGACATTGGTTTCCGCCCACATGACATAGACATGACCTTTGCCGAACTGTTTCACCGTGATTGCGGGGCGGCCGGCGCCGTCCGCCGCGAAGACCTTCTCATCCGTTCCCGGCGTATAATCGCGGTACGGAGAACGCAGCAAACCGATTTTTTCTTTCGACTCGGGGTCGAAAATCGGATACGGACTCCCGGACGACCGCTTGCCCGGCGCGGAAAAGCCGAACGCCTTAAGCAAAGCCCATTCCGCATCGTCTTCAATGCGCGTCCGACCGGTTTCGGCTCCCATCAGCAATACTCCGCCGCCCTTGACGTACTCGACCAGGCCGTCCATCCTTTTACCCGTCAGGTAAATCATCCGCTGCGGGAAAGCGACCACCATCCCGGCTTTCTGCCAATCCGTTCCCGGCGCGCTCCAGAACGACAGATGCGACTCCAGCATGCAAAACATGTCCCAGGTGGAGTCGCCGGGGAAGAAGGTGCTTTTGCGCTGTACCTGGAAGCCCTCCTGATTGGAACCGTACAACCGCACATCCTGATAAACCGGCCTGGCGTCCCTCAGCTCCGACCAGATCGGCATGAACATTTCAAAGCGTTCCAGCCCGTTCTTCCGGCGCACCACGGTCAAATCGCCGTCGGCCGGCACCGACCGGATCGGGAAAAACATTTTGCAGCAGGAATTTTTTCCGCCGCCGAGCATCATGGTGAACAAACTCGTATCCAGGTGGGTCCGGTAAAACGCGTACCAGTTGGTACAGCTGACTTCTTCCGCGCGCTGCCCCTGGTCAAGATCCGCCACAACCATTTTCGAGTAACCGAACCGGTCCGGATTACGGCAGCCGCCGTTGGCCGACATCACATTGTAGGGCTTGAATTCCTCGCCGTGGGCGTACAGCATGATCAGCCGGTACGGATCGTAACGGCGGATCAGCTTCACCACATCCAACCGGAAATTGCTGATTTCGCCTTCGCGGAAGCCGATCCAATCCAGCCAGAACTGTGAAGTTCCTTTTTCACCGTGTTTTTTGGGCATGACCGCGGCAAAATCCCGCCAATCCGTTTTCCAGGCTTTATTGAGCTCGCCGACACTCTTATATTGCCGCCGCATCGCGTTCCTGAAATCCGCCAGCGTGAATTCGTCGAATCCCTCGTACCAGTCGCGGTACGAGGCTTCGCCGGGATGCTCGATCAACAAATAATAGCTTTCCAGCGCCGGATGGTTGCGATAACGCAGCACCGCACGGCGGTAGAATTCGAGGCAGGCCGGACGCAGCACCGGCGAATGGAACAAGTTCAGCCGGGCGCCATGAAACAAGTACGAACTATGCCCGTAAATCGCCCCGCTCGGATCCTGGGTGTAATGAGACGGCGCCCATTCCGGAGCGTTCTGCCCCAGTATCAACTGGATTTTCGCCCCCTTCTCCCCGGCATAATCCATCAGGGCGTCCAGTTCGCTGAAATCGTAAACCCCCGGATATTTTTCAATGCGTCCCCACTGGGCAAGCAATTCAAAATGATCGGTAATCGGCAGCGTCACATCCATGCCGCGCTTGATCTGCTGAATATAAGTATTGTCGAACTGCACCATGAAATCGAACTGGAACAGCGACGGGCCGTCCTTGATCTGCTGCGCGGTTTTCACGCCGGCCGGCAGTTTGAAGGCATCTTCCGGGTTTGCCGGCTTGTGCTCACGACCCAAATCGCGGACGATTTCGTCCTGCAGCTGATTGTCCCTCAAAACCGTTGCCGTCACCCGGCAGGCATCCGTTTTGAGGTCACCGAGATCAATCTCGAATGCGGCTCCGTCCTTTTCCGGTTTGAACTCCTGCTTTTTCAGCTCAGTTCCTGCGAAATCGCTCACCGTCACCCGGCAGACGGCTCCGGCCGCGTCAAAGAATTCGACCTTGCACTTCCAGTTTTCTTTCTCCTTCCAGACCAGGCCGGCGCGATCCGAAGCCAGGCGAATCATGCTCATGCCTTCGCGCCCCGTCACCGCCCCGGGCAACCGCTGTTCCTCGCCGCTGCTGATATAAAGCCGGAATTCGCGCGGGATCATCTGCCGGACTCCCGAAACTCCGGCTTTGTCGTACCAGCGGAGCTTGGCCCGGACCCAGTAAAGGCCCGGCTGGGTCACCGGGATTTCCACCGTTTCCCGGCTCAATTGCAGCGTTTCGGGGTAGATGGACTTCTTATCCGGAATAAATTCCGAACTGCCGCTCATAAACGGCTGCCCCGCGTATTCCTTGCGGACATCCCAATCGAGAATGAACCGGGCACCCGCGACTTTGCCGAAATCGGAAAACGCCACCGCCGGTTTTCCGTTCACTTCGCCAAAGCGTTCCTCATCAAAAAATTGATAGTAGAATTTGCTGTCCTTATGGTTTATGCCGGAAAGCTTGAAATCGCGCAGATACAGATTGGTTTCAGGCTTCTGCTGTTTCCGGGCGGTCGACAGCTCGAAACCGGTCACTGTCAGCGGCAATTCCGGCTTTGCGTTGCCTTTGCCGGCCAATTTCCAGGTCTCGGGGCGGCCCTTGCGCATGCCTTCGCAGCGCAAAGTCGTTTCGCCGATCCGCCATAAGCCGTTGCCGACAAAGGCTCCGCCGATAAAGCATTTCCGGTGAACCGATCCCCGTGAATTCGGATAAAAAACAAACTCGTTGTCTTTGGCGTCTCGCACCACCACCCAGAGGTTCAATTCATAAACCGCACTCAACATGCCGTTGAAAAACAGTTCGCTTCCGGCAGATACCTCCACCGGCTGTTTCAGCATGACTCGGACCGGCTTGTTCGGTTCCAGGGTTTTCAGTTCGAAAACCAGGTAATCCCCCAGCTCCTTCACCGGCACGGTTTCGCTGCTTTCCCATGACGCCGCTTTCGCCAATTCCGGCAGCTCCGTCACCGCTCCATATACAACAAACGACAAGGCACACAGGCACGACAATAGAAATCTTCTCATCTTCTTTAATTTTCCAATGATTTTATGGAAGGTCTTACCAGGGAAACGGCCTTTTGGCGTCCGGTACATTGTTTGCCCCGAACTCCGCTCCGCTCTCGCCAACCCGGCCGGAACTGAGAGATTCGGCATGAAAGTCGGCAAACAGGAAATTATTGCTTCCGCCGTGGAAAAACTCCAGATGGTCTTTGGCCACATCGAATCGCAGCCCCACCTGCTTTGCACTGGTGGCGTCCGCCCACAGAAAGCGTTGCGTCGGGCGGGTCACGCGATCAAAAGGAACGACGTCGACACAACCGCTGGCTGTCCCGGGGGGGCGCAAGGCCGGAGTTATATGATTATTCCAGGCATAAGAACCGCCATGATAAGGTACTTGTGACAAGTTCACTCTTCCATACGTAGCCGCGCAAACCGTCGGCGAGCTTTTCCCTTTGTAGTTGTCGGGAAGCTTCGGCAGATAATTCAGGTCATGAGACAACAACGCCAGGGGATTATACTCGGTTCTTCCCGCCACGCTGTCGAACGGAACTACCTTGGTATAAGCGTGACCGGGAAACCGTCCATTGAAATCACTGAGGTACATCCCGACCCCATGCCCGATCTGCTTCAGATTGTTCATACAGGAAGCCCCCTGCGCTTTTTCCCGTGATTTGTTCAGCGCCGGCAACAGCATCGCCGCCAGAATAGCGATGATCGCAATCACCACCAAGAGTTCGATCAATGTAAAAAACGGGCGACCCTTCAGCCGGCATGCCCCGCCGGTCAAACCGCAAAATTCGGATGGATAATTGTTCATTCTCAAAATTCCCTTCTTTTCCGTTTCAATTTTTGAACGTGATATTATTCCGGTCTTTTTTTCTTATTATCCCTGACTTTATAATGAACAATATTCTGACGCGTCTCTTCCCGGTTGAACTCGCAAACAAGCTGTTTCAGCAGCGCCGACGCCAGCTCCGCCACGTCCAACTCGATGTTGATTGTCTCGAACGGCAGGAAAATATCGGAGACTGAGTTGCTGTGCGTGACCACGGTCAATTCCTCCGGCACTTTGATGTTGCACCGGGCGATCGCCTGGGCGATCCCCGGCATCAGTTCGTCCGTGAACACCACCAGGGAATCCGGACGGGGCGCCCCGCCGTTCCATAGTTCCATAAAGCTCCGGTAACCGTGTTCGGCTTGCATTTTCACGGACATGGCGCCGGCGGCCGGAGACCGGAAAATCCGCTGTTCGCAGAACTCCATGCCATTTTGTTCGATCGTTTTCCGGTAATGTTCAAAAAACAGATGCTTGGAGCGTCCCAGCTGGGTATTGCGGTCCACCCCCTGCTCGGTAAATACGGTAATCAGACCGGGGCGGCGCCGGCCGTGCTCCGCCAGAGCATTCACTGCCAATTCGGTAAATTCTTCCCGGGGGATATTCACACCGCTTTTCGTACTCTCAACCGGAATGTCGTACACCCGCGGAATGTTGATCTTCTGTAAAATCGAATCCATCTTGTCGCTGGCAAACGGAATGATCGCCT
>JAVBSA010000071.1:0-5190 GCA_031556915.1 Victivallis sp. | reverse complement strand
GAACATGGTCACCATTCCGAGCCCGAAAGCCGCCAGGACGCAAAACAGGCCGCCCGGCCAGAGCGGAAGCGCCAGAGTGTCGGATTCCGCCGCGGAAACGCCGGACGGACCGAAAAGAAGCAGGGTAAAAAGAAGCGGTTTACAATTCCGGAGCCGGCTCGGTTCCGCAGGCCAACAGTTCGCTTTCATCGGTGATACCTGAAACACTTTCCCCGGCTCGATCCGTATTTTATTTATCTGATTTTATTTGTGTCAATGCACCCAATGTTAATTTAGCGTTATTTTTTCAATGCGCAAGCGGGGTTGCCGGAAAATCCGATTCTTTAGGGAGTCGGAAAATTCCCGGCGCTTATACGCCCAATGCTTCGCGCAGTTTCAGGTAGCTTTCGACCGGGTCGCCCTCGCGGATCTCCAGGAACATCGGCGCCGGATTCACACGCTTGCGTTCCCAGGCCAGAAAGAGCGACGAAAGCGATATCAGGTGGCCGAACAACTCCGTCAGCGGCATGTGGTTGCGCATTGCTTCCCCCGGCCGCTGAACGACCTGGTGCAGATGGTAGCCGTTGATTTCGTCGCCCAGCGCGGCGATCCAGCTGCTGATCGGATATTGCGAGGCGTAGACGCCGTTGTTTCGCGCATGGCCGAGGTCGAAGTGAAATCCGACCCGGGAACAGCAATCGAGGCGGTAACGCAGAAGTTCGATCCATTCGCGGCATTCCTCCGGCGTATACCCGAACCGGCGTTCTTCCGGAGTTTCGGTGGGCGTCAGGTGCAGATTCTCCACCCCGATTTCGATTCCGGCGTCGAGGAACTCGGTCAGGATCGGTTCCAGTTCGTCGAGGAGCGCATCGCAGCCGTTTTCAAAATCGCCGAGCGTGAGATGAGGGACATGTATGGTGACATGGTTGCAGCCGAGCGCCGGCGCGGCGACTGCGGCGGAACGGAATTGGGTCAGCCCGGTGATTTCCCCGTCCCAGCCGATTTCCGGCATATGGAGCGAGAGGTAACGGCCGCCTTCGCCGCGCCAGTGGTCGAGGGCCGGTCCGAGTTTTTTCCAATCGATCGAGTCGCTCCAGCGCAGTTCAAAGGCTTTCATGCCGCTTCCGCGGGCGCGTTCGAGGACGCCGAGCGGGTCTTTCATGCCGGAACAGCCGAGATAGTCGCACCATTCTTTGCGTGCCTTTTTCGGCCATTTGCGCGGATCGGCGTCTTCAAAGGCGATTTCGCTGCGTCCGTGCCGGTCGAAAATGACGAAGGCCGGCGGGCCGCCGACCGCTTTATCCGGATCGAGGCCGCGCAGAAGTTCCAGTGTTTCGAAACTGCGGTCGATGTGCCAGTGGCCGGCGGCCAGTTTGGCGAGGCGGCCCGATTCGAAGGCGCTTTCCAGCAGGGCGCGATCTTCCGCCGTACAGCAGTCGGGGGGGCAATGAGTGACGCCGAGCACGCCCGGCGGCGCGGACAAAGCCAGAAGGCGGCGTGCTTCGTCGGAGAACCGGCCGCGTGAACTGTCGAGCAGGAGCAAACCTTCGTCCTCCACCGGAGTCGTCAGGATTTCCAGGATCTGCTTCCGTTCGGTGGAGTTGCGCAGTTCCGCGTTGCCCGGCGTCAGGAGGAAGGGGATTCCGGTCGCTTCCAGCTTGGCGCGGAACCGTTTCGCCGACCTGGTTCCGCTGACCATATCTCCGGCGCAGACGATCCGGTCGACTTCGTGTTTGCGTGCCGCCGCCAGCGCCCAGTCGAGAATCTCTTCTTTGAGGGTGCCGGTGGAGTCCGGTAAATGCAGATCCGCCAACAGTGCGATTTTCATAAACAGTACCCTCCTGTCTTATTTATATCTCGTAAGATTCGCCATCGTGCGCCAGGTGGGCCGGGAAGGGGAGCGCGCCGCAGAGCGCCCGGAATTTTTCTTCCCCCGCCTCTCCCTGAAAACGGTTGCCCACATGGGTGCAGAGCAGTTTTGTCACCGGCAACTCTTTCAGCCGTTCCACCGCCCGCTCCCACGGGAAATGGGTGCATTCGGTGATGCACCCGGCCGGAGTCGCAAATTCCATGACCGGGAAGTCGCTGAAATCACCCTTGAGGTCGCCGGTGAACACCACCCGCTGATTTCCTTTCTCAATGCTGAAGCCGTAGCTCGGGAGATGCAACCCCTCGTTTTCGAGGTGGCGGGTGGGGAAAGCACGTACGCTGTAGTTCCCCTGATGGTAAACGGCTCCGGGCTGAAGCAGGTCGAACTCCACCATTCCGGCCGGATACATGCGGTGGGTGGCGCGCATGAAATTTCTGACCGCTTCGGCCGCCTCTTCTTCCGGCATATGGATCCACAGCTTCTGCCCCGGTTCCGGGTAGCGCACGAAGGATTTGATCAGGCCCGGCAGGCCGCCGATGTGATCCTCGTGGACGTGGCCGATGAAGACATGTTTCAACCGGGCGAAGGGACCGAAACCGTGCCGGATCAAGAGCGCGTTGACGGGGGCGCCCGCATCGAAGAGCATTCCGCTCCCATCCTCCGTCTTGAGAAGCGTGGAGGAGTTGAAGCTGATTTGCGTCGGATCGCCGTGGCTGCTGCCCAATGTCGTAAATTTCATGATTGCTGTTCCGCTCCCGGTAAAAGCCTGACCCGTTTGCCGCCGAGCGGGAAACGGATTTCAAATGCGGTTCCCCGGCCGGAAAGCGAGTGGAGCCCGAACTCCGCCCCGTGTTCCCGGCAGATCCGTTCGACGACCATCATGCCGATTCCATTGCCGCCGGAACGGCCGCTGCTGAATGCTTTGAAGAGGTTGCCCAGTTGCCCCGAGTCGATTCCGACGCCGCTGTCGGAGAATTCAAGGGAAAGGTATTCCGCGTCGTACGCGCCGCTGACGGTAAGGCGCCCGCCGTTCGGCATCGCCTGGACCGCGTTGCGGATCACGTTGTAGAACAACTGTTTCAACTGCGCTTTGTCGCCGGTGAGAAACGGCATGTTGCTCATGAAGTCGAGAACAACCTCCACCCGGCGCGCTTCGATCTCGGGCCGCATGAATTTCAGGACTTCCACCAGCAGCTGCGTTGCGTCCACGGGAGCGAAAGAGGGTTTGCCGGGCCGCAGCGCGGAGAGAAAACCGTGAATGATGCTGTCGAGCCGCTCCACTTCCGCCTTGCAGTTGCGGATCATCTCCAGCCCTTCGCCCTCGGGCGTCTCTTTTTCGAGCATCTGCAGATTGAGGTAAAGGCTGTTCAAAGGATTGCCGATTTCGTGCGCGACCCCCGCCGCCAGCATCGAAACCGCTTCGCCGGTCTCGCGTTTGAGGTCGTCCATCGCGCGTTCCCGGCTTTCGGTGACATCATGCAGAATGACCGCCGCCAGATGCGTGTCTTCCGGGTAGGGAACCAGGTAAAACTGAAGAAAACGGCGGACGGGATAGAGAATTTCAAATTCCTGCCGCGCCACCCGGAGCCATTCGTCCTCGTCGGCCCGGAGGATTCGCCGCCAGTCCACCCCCTGCAGCAGCTGCGAGACCCGGATGTCACCGAGGTTCGAGGGCAGAGCCAGCAGCTCCCGGGCCGCGCGGTTGAAATAGCGGATCCGCAGTTTGCGGTCGATGACCAGCACGCCTTCTTCGATCACGTTGAAGACGGTTTCCAGGAAACCGTGCTCCCGCACCAGGCGGAGAATGTAAGCCTGGCGGCTGCCGGCATCGACGTCTTCCACCCGTTCGGTGAAGCGATCGAGAAAATTTTTCTTAACAGGCATTGAAATCACCTCTTTTCGGTGTCATACTATATTTATAATAGCATGATCCAATCGAATCTCAAGAGGAATGGTATGAAGAACAGACTGCTTCCCGTTATTTTTGTCCTTGCCGGCGCTCTTGCGGCGGCGGAAGCGCCCCTGATCCGGGTGGACGACCCCATCACGAAACCGAAAGTCGAAGAGACCGGGGCGCTCCTCGAAATCGAGGCGAAAAACAATGAGAATCTCAAAGGGACCCCGACCGGCGTCCTCGCCGGACTGATCGCCGACCGCGACAAGCATTATGAATGGATCCCTTCCACCGATACGACGGTGGTTTCGGGCGGCGCCGATTTCCTCGACGCGCAGCTGTCGCCGGATGAATCGGTGCTGACCATCCTGGAACGGATCGGCGGAGCGGGCAAGTTCAATTCCAGCCGGCTGGTTTTCGTCAATCTCCTCAACGAAAAGATCATTCGCGCAATCACCATCGGGGAACGGCGGCTGACCGCTTTCGATTTCGTACCGGGCGAGGCCGCCATCATCGCCGTACAGGCGGCGCAGAAAGAAAATGAACAACCGGATAAACTGCTTAAAATCAATATCCGGGCAGGACAGGTCACTTCGGAATCATCCCCCCTCAAGAACCCCGTCCGATCGGTCGCGGTCAATGCTTCGCACTGTTTCATCGTCTGCGAAAAAGAGGATTTCTGCAGCATGTATCCCACCGATAATCTGCGGGATTCGCCGCAAAAACTCCGGACGCTGATTCCGGATGCACGCGTCGCACTCTCCCCCTCCGGCCGGACCTTGCTGCTTTACGGACAGAAACGGTACGAACTTTTCCGGGTGTCGGGCGGAACATGCGAATTGCTGGCCAGCCGCGAGTTCGACCTCGGCACGGAACCCTCCTGGGGAATGGTCGCCGACGACGGGAACATGGTCGTTCTCGCAGCCCCCTCCGGCAAAGCATTGCTGTTCGCCGGCGGCGTCGTAAGGGTCCTCGAGGCGCGCTCCTCCGGAATCGGCGCTTACCGGCCAAGCGACCGGAAACTTCTTCTCGGCGCCGAAAAGAACGATTCCCTGAGTCTTTACACGCTCCCCGCCAGCGCCGACGCGGAACAAACGGTTTCACCGGGAGGATTGCGCCCCCATACCCGTTTTCGGAATTTCCGCGTCTTCTTCCTGAGCACCCCCGACGAAAACGAAATGATCCTGATCGACCGTCGCGGCAACATCTCACAGCTCCAGGCCAAAGAACGGCGCTGGCAGAAAAAACTGGTTTTCGCCGCTCCGAAATAAGACTTGAGGCTCCGCCTCAAGTCCCGAGGACTTCGCGTACTTTTTCGAGTGTGATGGGCTTCAGCAGGATTCCGCTGAATCCTTTTTGGGTGAAGTCTTCGCGTGCTTCGGAGTCGGCTGTGACGGCGATGACCGGTATGGAAGTGTTGTGGTTGCCTGACCGGATGGCGGCGAGC